>CAMCWG010000065.1 GCA_945882005.1 Bordetella parapertussis | reverse complement strand
CGGCCCATGCGGTCCAGTGCTTTGAGATCCATCTCAAAACCCATACGGCCTGCAATGGCAGTCAAGTGCACGATGCCGTTAGTCGAGCCACCAATCGCCAGCAACACGCGCATAGCGTTTTCAAAAGCTTTCTCGGTCAAGATTTTGTCGATCGTTAACCGCTTGCGCGCGATTTCAACGGCAAGCGTACCGCTTTGCTCTGCGACGCGAATACGGTCTGCAGTGACAGCAGGTGGCGAGGCACCGCCCGGTACGGTCATGCCAAGCGCTTCGGCGATACAGGCCATGGTACTGGCCGTACCCATCACTGAACAGGTGCCCACGCTCGCGACCAACTGGCTGTTGACCTCAGCAATTTCTTCCGCGTCGATTTCCTCCGCGCGGAACTTACCCCAATAGCGACGGCAATCCGTACACGCCCCGACACGCTCACTGCGATGCGAGCCAGTGAGCATGGAACCGGTAATCAACTGTACCGCGGGCAAACCAGCAGAGGCTGCACCCATCAGCTGTGCAGGCACGGTCTTGTCGCAACCACCGATCAACACCACCGCATCCATAGGTTGCGCGCGCAGCAGTTCTTCGGTGTCCATTGACATCAGGTTTCGCAAGAACATGCTGTTGGGTTGCGAAAAACTCTCGTGGATTGAAATCGTTGGGAAGTCCATCGGCAAACCGCCGGCCAGCATAACGCCGCGCTTAACAGCTTCGATCAGCTGCGGGGCATTGCCGTGGCAGGGGTTATAGGAACTTCCGGTGTTGGTGATGCCAATAACGGGGCGCTCGAGTGCCGAATCGGTGTAACCCGCGCCTTTGATGAAAGCTTTGCGCAAAAATAACGAAAACCCACGGTCTCCGTAGTTTGCTAATCCCTTTGATATGCCGTCTTCACTTGCTGCTGGGTTAATCGAGTGGCCTTTCTTGTTATCGTCTTGTGACATGTGCATGCACCTGAAAGAATGTTTTTGGCAAAATTTGTCTGGCTGAATCGTAGCCTCTTTTAGCGCTTGATTAACGCTATCGGCTTAGAGCGTGCCTGGATAGGTGCCACCGTCTAAGACGAGGTTTTGTCCCGTCATAAACCCTGCACCTGCGCTGCACAAGAACGCACAAGCTTGACCAAACTCAGCGGGCTCACCGAAACGACGCGCTGGGACGGTTGCTTTGCGTGCGTTTTGAATTTGCTCAATCGTCTGGCCACTTTCTTTAGCCCGGACCGCGGCATTTTGTGTCAGGCGGTCGGTTGCAAACGGACCCGGCAAGAGGTTGTTAATCGTGACGTTGTGCGACACGATTTGACGCGCAAGACCCGATACAAAACCGGTGAGGCCCGCGCGTGCGCCGTTTGACAAACCAAGCGATTCAATCGGTTGCTTAACCGAAGCGGAAGTGATGTTGACGATGCGGCCAAACTTGCGCTCGATCATGCCGTCTACGGTGGCGCGAATCAGTTCGATCGGTGTGATCATGTTGGCATCAACAGCGGCAACCCAGTCATCACGACTCCAGTTACGAAAATCACCAGGCTTGGGGCCACCTGCATTGGTCACCAAAATATCGGGATTTGGGCAGAGCGCCAACACTTTTGCACGGCCCTCTGGCGTCGTGATGTCGGTAGCAATGGTGCTGACGTTCACGCCGGTCTCGGCACGGATGGCTTGGGCAGCCGCTTCGAGAGCCTCGGCACCGCGCGCAAGCATCAGAACATTGACACCCTCGCGCGCGAGTTGCTGTGCACAGGCTAAACCAAGGCCTTTACTCGAAGCGCAAACGATTGCCTGTCTACCGCGAATTCCTAAATCCATGATGTCCCTTTGTTTAAAGTACTTGAGCGAGTCGCGCAATTGCACCCATCATCGCCGCAAGCCCTGCCAGCTGAACACCGATGAGCCACAAAAATTTACGATCCATGTCACGACGCAAACCCCCGATAGACTGATTGTGTTCAAGTCGGAGGTCTTTAATGGAATGATTTAAATCACCCCGCAAGTCAACGATTGAGCGATCAAGGCGATCAATAGACTTCGCCGTTTGACTCATTAAAACTTCGAGGGTGGTGACACGTTTTTCCATACCGTGATGGTACGGAAGTCTTGCGCCGAGCGCAACGAAACGAGGAGAGATTTGCGCGCTGTTCGGCTCACTATTTTGTAAGCAAGCATTACAGCGCACGCAACTTGAGTTAGCTGGGTTTAAAACGGAATGTCGTCATCCATGTCAGCCAGATTGGTGGCGCCAGCTGCAGGAGCGGCTGGACGCTGCGCCTGGGGAGCGCGAGCTGCTGGACGTGGTGCACCTTCGCCACCGCCCATCGAACCACCCTCGGCACCGTCACGCCCACCGAGCATTTGCATTTGGTCGGCGATGACTTCAGTCGTGTACTGGTCGACGCCTTCTTTGTTTTGCCACTTGCGCGTTTTGAGTCGACCTTCAACGTAGACAGGACGACCTTTGCGTAAGTATTCGCCGGCGATCTCAGCAAGACGGTTGTAGAACACCACGCGATGCCACTCGGTTTCTTCGCGGCGCTCGCCCGAGGTTTTATCTTTCCAGTTGCTGGTGGTCGCAATCGACACGTTACAAATGGCTGCACCATCTGGGCTGTAACGGACCTCGGGGTCACGTCCAAGATTACCAACCAAAATCACTTTATTGACCGAGGCCATGCCGATCTCCGTATATTAAAAAACTACTCTATTCATCAATGCCCAATCGGGCTCGTAC
The DNA here is from genome assembly GCA_945882005.1 of Bordetella parapertussis. Lineage (GTDB taxonomy): Bacteria > Pseudomonadota > Gammaproteobacteria > Burkholderiales > Burkholderiaceae_B > Zwartia > Zwartia parapertussis_C. Next base: position 9,029 of record CAMCWG010000065.1, on the reverse strand, counting down.
TAAATGCCATCATGGCCGAACTAGCAAACCACCGCTAGCCGCAAAACTACGCAATGTAGACAGTTTACGGCACGTTTTGAAAGGCGTGCCAATCCGCTGCCGAGAACCATTGCCGTAAGAAATCCAGAAACGTTCTCACCCGCAGTGGCAAGTTCTTGCGGCTGGGAAATACTGCATAAATATCAACGCCAATAGGCTTGAATTCAGGCATCACGCTCACTAGGCGACCAGCCTGAATATCCTGCATCACCATATAGGTCGGGTGCATGGAAATGCCATGCCCAAGCAGGGCGGCGTGGCGCAAGGGTTCGCCAAAGTTCGCTCGAATCGTGCCGCGCACCCGTACGCTGGTTTTGCCTGCACGATCGTTAAAAAAGGTCCAGATATTGGTGGGCGACTTCAAGGCATGCACCATGCAATCGTGCTCAGCAAGATCGGACACCGTCTTGGGTGTACCACGACGGGTCAGGTACTCTGGCGAGGCCACGAGCAGTTGGGGCACCACCGCCAAGCGATGCGCCACGTGCGAGGTGTCTTTGAGGCTGGAAGCAATGCGCACAGACATATCCAGCCCCTCGGACACCAAATCGCTGCGCCCATCGTCAAGATAAAGCACCACTTGTATGTCCGGATGCGCGGAGGAAAAGGCGGTGATGATGGGTACGAGGTGAAAAGCGCCAAACGAGGGAGGCGCCCCCAGGCGCAGCATGCCTTTGGGCTCTTTTACAGACTGCCGAACTGCAGCCTCAACCCCCTCAGCGCGTTCCAGCAGCTCGCGGCCATTTTCTAAAAGAGAAAGGCCGGATTCGGTCAAGCTGACGCTTTTTGTGCTGCGGGTAAGTAACTGCGCGCCCATGGTTTGCTCAAGCCAGGCGATATGTTTAGTGACGTTGCCCTTGGCCATGCCTAAGCGCTGCGCCGCGCCAGAGAAGCTCAACCCCTGGGCGACCTCGATAAACACTTCAATGGCGCGCAATTTATCCATACGTGGTCGGGGATTGTTTCTAAAATGAGAACAGTGAATTCACACTTGTATTCTAGCGAAAAAGCGTCCAACCCGATAGACTGCGTCATCTTTAGGTCATATTGAGGTCGTCGACCATGCAATTTACCCCGAGCGGACAAGGGCTAGGTGCCCGCGTTGAGCAGTTTGATCTGTCAAAACCGTTGTCGCACGACGATTACAAGACCGTTGAGGGCCTCGTGGCTAAATATGGGGTCTTGTGTTTCCCAAAACAGAACTTGACCGCGGTCCAACTCAAAAACTTCAGCAGCTTGTTTGGCACGCTGGAAGTGAACGTGGCCAATATGTATCAAGAGCCCGGTATTCCAGAAGTCATGATCTTGTCCAACAAAAAAACCGAGGATGGCAAGCCGATTGGCCTGGGTGATGCGGGACAGGACTGGCACACCGACATGTCCTACAGCAAGATGATTGCGTTCACCAACATTCTGTACGGCCTCGAAATTCCACAGCGCAATGGCGAGCCGCTCGGTGGCACTGAGTTTTCAAACATGCGTGCGGCGTATCTCGCATTACCCGAAGAGCTCAAAACCAAACTTGAAGGCAAGACGATCTTGCATGACTTCAACAAGTTCTGGGAAAACATGCGTAAGCAACCGGGCTGCACACGCCCGCCGCTGACCGAGGCACAACGCAAAGCTAAACCGCCTGTATCGCATCCGGCTTTTCTGACGCACCCAATTACTGGCGAGAAGATTCTTTACGCCAACCCAGGTTATTCGATGCAGATTAATGAGTTGCCCACTGAAGAGAGCGACCGTATTCTGAACTTCTTGTTCGAGCATCAATTGCAACCGCAGTTTCGCTATCGGCACCGCTGGACGGCGGGGGATGTGCTGATGTGGGACAACATGGGGACGATCCATAATGCCATTGCGGATTATGGTCCAGACGAGCATCGCTTTATCAAGCGTTGCCAAGTCATGGCGGATCGGTACTTTCCCTTGGCGGCATAGTCGGAAAGTGTAGCGACTGTTACGCTACGTCCACAATAATTCTTTCTGGAAGAGACACATGAAAAAGCTCGTTCTGAGCGCTTGTTTAGCGCTCACAGCCGCCCTGCCTTTCGCAGCATCCGCGCAATCAGCTGCCTACCCCACACAACCCATCAAAATGCTGATCGGTTTTGCTGCCGGTGGCCCAACCGATGTCATCGGTCGCATTCTTGCGCAGCATATGACGACGACCATGGGTCAATCGGTTGTTGTGGAAAACCGCACGGGCGCGAACTCGCTCATCGCCACGCGCGAGGTCGCCAAGGCCAAGCCAGACGGCTACACGGTGTTGTTTGCGTCGCTCTCGCACAACGTGAACCGGCTGTTGCTCAATGAGAAGGCCGACTACGAGCCGCTTGGAAGCTTCGCGCCCGTGTCGCTGGTCGCAAACTTGCCGCTGGTTGTGGTCACCGCGTACGACTCACCCTACAAGACACTGCAAGATCTGATCGCGGCTGCCAAGAGCAAGCCTGAAGCGGTGAGCTATGGCTCAGCCGGCAATGGCGGCTCGGCGCATCTGGCGGGTGCGTTGATGGCAACAATGACAAATACAAAAATGGTGCACGTGCCCTTCCGTGGTAACGCACCAGCGCTGACCGAAGTGATGGCTGGTCGCGTGTCATTTATGTTTTATCCCATGATTGGCATTGCTGGCCATGTGGCGGACAAGCGCCTGCGCGTGCTGGCTGTGGGTTCTTCCAAGCCAATGCCTGATTTCCCCGGTGTTCCCACCATGGATGCCTCGGGCTTTCCTGACTTTGAACAAACAGCACCTTGGGTCGGCATGTTGGCTCCCGCAGGCACACCCAAAGCAATTGTTGATCAGTTAAACGCGGCGCTCAAAAAAGCACTGGCGCAACCCGAAATCATCAAACGCATGAAAGATCTGGGTGCCACACCGATCGGCGATTCACCTGACGAGTTCCGGGCGTTTCTCGTGAAAGACAGCGAGCGCTGGGCGCGTGTTATCAAGGCCTCGGGCATCAAGGCTGAGTAAGTCTAAGCAGGACGATTAAGACCGAGGGGCGAAAGGCTTTAAGCCCCAGGTCACGACCAGCCAAACGGTGGCCAGCGCGCTAGCCGACCAGAACACTGCTGTGGGCCCGCCCCACACGATCAGACTGCCACCCAACACGCCACCTAAAAATAGTCCGGCTGCTTGGGTGGTGTTGTAAAAGCCCAAAGCCAAGCCCTTGAGTTCGGGTGGTGCAACACGGGATACGAGCGAAGGCTGCAAGGCTTCGAGTACGTTAAACATCACAAAAAACGCTGTCAGACCAAATGCCAGCGGATAAAAACTTTGGCTCGCCCACACTAAAAACGCACAGGACAAGACGAGTCCGGCCACGGCTAAACGCAACATGGCGCGATGGGCATGGCGTTTTTCTGCCACAAAAATGGCCGGCACCATGAAAATGAACGACCCAAAAATCACGGGTAAATAGACTTTCCAAAGCTCGGCAGCGGCCAGCCCGCCGAGTTTCAGGAACAGAGGTGGCACCGCCACAAAGAGCGCAACCTGGATTAAATGCAAACAAAACACACCAAAGTTCAATCGCAATAAATCGGTGTGAGTAAGCACTTGCATTGGCTTAGCAGGCTGTACAGGCTTAGGCTGGGGTGGTGCAAGCGGGATCACAAAGCGCGCAACAGCTAGGCACACGACCCCCAGCAGCGCAATGGTCCAGAACAAACCAGCCAATCCGGCGGAGCCAACAATCAGCGGGGCGAGGACCAACGCGATGGCGAACGACAGGCCGATCGAGCCGCCGACCATGGCCATGGCCCGGGTCCTGACCTCGGGGCGTGTGACATCGGCTAGCCAAGCGGTGACGGCAGCAGAGATTGCGCCCGACCCTTGGATCGCCCGGCCCAGAGTGACCCAGTAAATATCTGTCGACAAGGCACAGACCACACTACCCAGCACAAACAAGATGAGCCCAAACAAGACCACGGGTCGTCGTCCCCAGCGGTCTGAAGCCAGCCCAAAGGGGATTTGCATGAAGGCCTGGGTCAGGCCGTACATGCCGAGCGCCAGGCCCACCCGCGCAGGATCATCGCCCCCCGCGAGTGACTGCGCGGCAACAGCGAACACGGGCAGCAACAAAAACAGCCCCAGCATACGGGCAGCAAAGAGCCCGGCCAGCGCAAAGCTGGCGCGCCGTTCAGTCGGAGTCAGGGCCAAAGAAGGGGTTTTAGGCATCAAGGTTTGAATTCTTTCTGTAGGGTTGACGCACTTGTTTCGCGCCAGCACGGTATAGTACCAAGTTACCTTTTGAAAACGTGTCATGGACGAAATCCGCATCCGGGGTGCCCGCACCCACAATTTAAAGAACGTGTCGCTCGATCTGCCGCGTCATCGGCTGGTTGTCGTGACCGGGCTTTCGGGGTCGGGCAAATCGTCTCTGGCCTTTGACACGCTGTACGCCGAGGGCCAGCGCCGGTACGTGGAGAGCTTATCGGCCTACGCCCGCCAGTTTTTACAGCTGATGGACAAGCCCGATGTGGATTTGATCGAAGGCCTGTCGCCTGCGATCTCCATTGAACAAAAGGCGGCGGGCCACAACCCGCGGTCAACGGTCGGCACCATCACTGAAATCCACGACTATCTGCGTCTGCTGTACGCCCGCGTCGGCACACCTTATTGTCCAGACCACGGTTTGCCTTTAGCAGCACAGAACGTCAGCCAGATGGTCGACAGTGTGATGGCCTGGCCCGCCGAAAAACGCCTGGCGATTCTTGCGCCGGTGGTGCGTACCCGCAAGGGCAGCTTCGATGATGAGTGCGCGAGCCTGCAAGCGCAGGGTTTTGTGCGCGTACGGGTCAACGGCGAAATGGTCGACCTCGACAGCATGCCGGAGCTCAACAAAAACGAAAAACACGACATTGACGTGGTGATTGATCGTTTGCGCATCAAACCAGAGAGCAAGCAGCGCCTTGCCGAAAGCTTTGAGACGGCGCTCACGCTTGCACAAGGCCGTGTCATTGCGCTGGACATGGACACCAACGAAGAACACCTGTTCTCAAGCCGCTACGCGTGCCCGGTATGTAGCCACAGCCTGCCCGAGCTTGAGCCAAGGCTCTTTAGCTTTAACAACCCGGTGGGTGCATGTCCGAGCTGTGATGGTTTGGGCCATATGGGCTTTTTTGATCCGAAGCGTGTGGTTGCGTTCCCAGAACTCAGTCTTGGCTCGGGCGCCATTCGCGGCTGGGATAAGCGCAATGCGTTTACGTTTTCGATGTTGTCGAGCCTGGCTACGCATTACGAATTTGATATTGAGCTTGCCTGGGAAAACTTACCTGAAGACCTGCAAAAAATTATCTTGCACGGTTCAGGTGATGTCGAAATCCCGTTTTTCTATCTGAATGAAAAAGGCCGCAGCACCGTTAAGCGTCATGCATTTGAGGGTGTGATTCCCAACCTGGAGCGGCGTTGGAAAGAAACCGATTCGTCTGCAGTACGTGAAGAACTCGGCAAGTATCGTGCAGTACAAACCTGCCCAGCTTGCCACGGCTCTAGGCTACGCCCTGAAGCGCGTCATGTACGGATTGGCGACGAACATATTACAGCACCTGCGGAACTGGGCGACAGTTCGACCGCGCGTGCGTGGCAAGAGCGCGGCTTGGCGATCTATGAGGTCGAAGCGCAACCGCTTTCGCAGTGCTTGCAATGGTTTCAACAATTACAGCTCACCGGGGCACGTCAGGAAATCGCGCAGCGTATCGTGCGGGAGATCGAAGCGCGCCTGAGTTTTCTAAATAATGTGGGTTTGAATTACCTGTCACTGGATCGCAGCGCCGACACTATTTCTGGCGGCGAAGCCCAGCGCATCCGCTTGGCAAGCCAGATTGGTTCAGGCCTGACCGGTGTGATGTATGTCTTAGACGAGCCTTCAATTGGCTTGCATCAACGCGATAACGATCGGCTCATCGCGACGCTGCATCACTTGCGCGATCTGGGTAACAGTGTGATTGTTGTCGAACACGACGAAGACATGATTCGTCAGGCAGACTGGGTCGTCGACATGGGTCCGGGCGCAGGCGAACACGGCGGTCAAATCGTTGCCGAAGGTACGCCGCAACAAATTGAAGAGAATCCTGCATCTCTCACTGGCCAATACATGAGTGGGGCGCAAGAGATTGCAATTCCTTCGCGTCGCCCCATGGACGAAGAGCAAGCCTGGCTGTCGCTCAGCGGCTGCCGCGGCAACAACCTTAAGTCTGTTGAGCTGCGTATCCCAGCCGGCAAGTTCGTCTGTGTGTCGGGCGTATCAGGTTCGGGCAAGTCGACGCTGATTAACGACACGCTCGCGGTAGTGATGTCACGCGCGTTACATCACGCACAAAGCGAGCCCGCACCTTATGACGGGCTGACAGGGCTTGAACATTTCGACAAGGTCATTAGTGTTGACCAGAGCCCGATCGGTCGTACGCCGCGCAGTAACCCGGCCACCTACACAGGACTCTTCACACCGATTCGCGAACTATTTGCGGGTGTACCTGAATCGCGCTCGCGCGGCTACGATCCGGGCCGCTTTAGCTTTAACGTCAAAGGTGGACGGTGCGAAGCCTGCCAGGGCGACGGCGTCGTGAAAGTAGAAATGCATTTTCTACCCGACATGTATGTTCCGTGTGACGTGTGTATGGGTAAGCGCTATAACCGCGAGACGCTTGAGATTCGCTATCGCGGCCGTAACATCCATGAAGTCCTTGACCTAACGGTTGAGCAGGCCCTTGCGTATTTCGAGGCGGTTCCCGCTATTGCGCGCAAGCTGCAAACCTTAATGGACGTTGGTCTGTCTTATTTGCGTCTGGGTCAGAGTGCGACGACGCTGTCGGGCGGCGAGGCGCAACGCGTGAAGTTATCTTTGGAGCTCTCACGACGCAGCACGGGTCGCACACTTTATATTCTGGATGAGCCCACGACAGGCTTACACTTCCATGACATCGCGTTGTTACTTGGCGTGTTGAATCAACTTGTCGATGCCGGCAACACGATTGTTGTGATCGAGCACAATCTGGATGTCATCAAGACAGCAGACTGGGTGATCGATATGGGGCCAGAGGGTGGCGATGGCGGCGGCAGGATCGTGGCGCAAGGTACACCCGAACATATTGCCGCCTCAAGCGAAAGTCATACGGGCCATTACCTCGGACGTGTCCTGGCCCGTCAGACGGGATCAAGGCAAACCGATCAGGCGTAATTGCACTGCAGACATGCTTGCGCACTGACCAGACTCGCGCAGCGGCAAGACGGAATCGCACGCCTGGCCTTCGGCAAAGGCACCCGCATCAAAGGGGCGGCCAATGTCGACCTCGCGTCCTGGGGGGCGCGTGCCATCCCAGCGACCCCAAGAAATCTTGACGCGTGTGGACTGTCGGCACCCACCCTGCGTTTGTGCGTCGCAGGCATTGAGCAACGCGGTGAGTGCAGCGCCAGACGAAGGGTGGCCGCATACGGCGGCTTGAGCCTGCATCACACCTCCACCTTGTACCGTACCTTGCTCTGACACAACAGACGCCAACCAGCCTGGCGCACAGGTGCTCTCGACCGTCACTTTAGGTGGGGTGCGGCTGCTGGTGCGCTGAAAATATGCAGTGACCTGGCTGCTTGGCTCCTGTCCTGCACGTGTATCTGCAAAGGCCAAGATACATTGATCACCGGACGCTGCAGGCTGACACACCTGAACCAGCACCAACTGATTTGAGTTGTCGCTGCCACGCGAACCAGACACAAGAACTGCTGCGCCTGTACCCGGTGTCGCTGCACCGGCAGCTTGTGGCGGCGCCTGTGTCGCCGAATTTGCAGCGTCAAGAGAAACGGGCGCGATTTCGGTTGAACGCTGAGGAGCGATAGGCGTGGCGACCGGTGCCCCGGCTGCATTGGGCGCCGCATTATTGATCGGAGCGGGTGGCTGAGACGAGCAAGCCGCCAGGACGCCAAGCGTGGCGCACATTGCGGCCAAAAGAATGGGTTGCGTGAAGCGCATCATGAAAACTCCTTGGTTAATCAAACTGATCGCCCATGCGAAACAAGCGGTGATGCTCGCGAATCGCATAACGATCGGTCATTCCTGCAATGTAATCCGCAATCGCTCGCGCCTGACGGATATCATCATCGTGTCGATAGTCGGGGGGCAACAATCTAGGCTCATGCACAAAAGCACTATACAGCTCGCGCACAATCCGGCGGGCTTTATTCGTCATGCGCATGACTTTGTAATGACGATATAGATTCTCAAACAAAAAGACCTTGAGGGCATCGGCTTCTTCGCGCACCGCGCTTGAAAACGCGACGAGTGCACCACTGCGGCGGGCGGCGTCAGCGTCGGCAGGGGCGGCGCTAGCAAGTCTCGCAGCCGTTGTCTGCGTGACGTCCGTGATCAATGTATTGATCATGCTACGAATGGTTTCCGCAATTACTCGCCTCTGTGCAAGCCCAGGCCACTTTTTTTCTACCTGTGCATAGTGACGAGCAAAGATCGGCACCGCTTGTAGTTGCTCCACCGTCAACAAGCCTGAACGCAAGCCGTCATCGATATCGTGATTGTTGTAGGCGATTTCGTCCGCTAAATTAGCAAGCTGCGCCTCAAGCGAGGGCTGTGTGCGGTGAAGGAAGCGTTGCCCCACGTCACCCAAACGTTTCGCGTGCGTGAGTGAACAGTGCTTAAGCACGCCTTCACGCGTCTCAAAACAAAGATTCAAGCCATTAAACGCTGCGTATCGCTCTTCGAGCTCATCCACGACGCGCAGGCTCTGCAGATTATGTTCAAACCCACCGGCGTCTGGTGCGAACTCGCGCATGCATGCGTTGAGCTCATCCTGCCCGGCGTGTCCAAAGGGGGTATGACCCAGATCATGGGCCAGCGCGATGGCTTCTGTGAGGTCTTCGTTGAGGCGGAGGCTGCGTGCCAACACACGCGCAATCTGCGCGACCTCAAGGGAGTGTGTCAGGCGTGTGCGAAACAGATCGCCTTCGTGATTAATAAAGACCTGCGTTTTGTATTCGA
>CAMCWG010000064.1 GCA_945882005.1 Bordetella parapertussis | reverse complement strand
GACCTAGCTACTGTATTGCTTTGCACTCAGATGCTCGGTGCCACACGTATGGACGCTGAGATGGCAATTGATCATGCAAAATTCCGAGAGGCATTTGGTCAGCCGATCGGGGCATTTCAATCCATCCAGCACATGTGTGCGGACATGATCATTTGGATCGATGGTGGTGAGTTGCTCGCCTACGAAGCCTTATGGAAGATGGATAACGGCTTGCCCGCTCAGGTTGAAGTGTCGCAGGCTAAGGCGTTTTGTAATGAGAAGTGCCCAGCCGTTGCGCGTAACTCTCAGTCTATTCATGGGGGTATCGGCTTCATGATGGAATTTGATCTGCATCTCTGGTTACGGCGAATCACTGCCTGGTCGATGCGCTTGGGCACAACCTTCGAACACCGCGAACGTATTGCGCATGCATTACTTGATAGCCCTGGCAACGTCGTCTTGGGCGGACCCGTTCCCCCACTTGCCGCTTAAACATCTTTGTCTGGAGTGTCTGTTATGAAATGTCCTGTTTGTTCTAAAAATATTGATATTGAAGGCGCTGATTCAAAAACGGGAGAAACAGCCTTCGGTGCAAAAGAAATTGATCCATCAAAAGGGACCCGGCAATTTCACGATGGCGAATGGTATTTCCTGTGTTCGCTGGGCTGTCGCACAAAATTCACAATAAGCCCCCAGCGATATCTCGGTGGGAAAGCTTAAGCAATCCATCATCCGTTCATCGACTTAGTACTGATAAGCGAGGGGAAGTTATGCCAGGCAAACTAAAACGCGTGTGCTCTCTTTTGGTTCGCATCACTGCACTACCTTTTTTGCTCTGTAGTTTGAGCGGACCGGCATCAGCACAAGGCTACCCTAACAAGCCCATTAAAATCGTCGTCCCCTTCGTCCCGGGCGGCGGATCAGATACCGTCGCTCGAGTCATGGCGAAGGGCCTGACCGAAGAGTTTGGACAGCCCGTCGTCATTGATAACAAGGGCGGGGCAAATACCATCATTGGAACCGAGGCAGTTGCGAAAGCAGAACCAGATGGCTACACCCTTCTGCTTTGTACAACCTCATTTACGACTAACCCAAGTTTATATAAATTGCCGTTTGACACACTGAACGACTTCACGCCCGTCACAATGCATTTGGGTGCTAGTCTGATCTTAGTCGTCAACCCCGATATCCCTGCGAAAAACGCTGCGGAGTTAATTGCCTTAGCCAAACAACAGCCCGGCAAACTGACTTTCGCCTCCTATGGCGCGGGCAGTCCTGGGCATTTGGCTGGCGAATTGTTCAAAAAACTGGCAAACGTCGATATGCTTCACATCCCCTACAAGGGCAGCGCCCCCTCCCTGGCTGACGTTGTTGCCGGGAGAGCCTCTATGTCATTTGCCGTGCTGCAACCAGCACTACCCCTGATTCAGTCAGGTCGCTTACGTCCGCTTGGGTTTGTCATGGCGGAACGTGGCTCGCAGCTACCTGAGGTCCCTACAATTGGGGAAACATTACCGGGCTTTCTAATTACGGGATTTAACGGGATCTGTGCGCCCAAGGGCATCCCTGAAGATCGGTTGCAAAAGCTTAATGCAGCGATCACAAAAGTTATGACTGCACCACAAGTACGAGACCAAATGATTAAGAGTGGCGCAGACGTACTTGCCAAGCCCTTAGGTCCGAAAGAATTTGGCGAATTTGTGCGCGCCGACATTGAGCGCTGGCGCAAAATTGCTACAGATGCCAATGTATCAGTTAACTAGAGAGGTTCAGCATGTCTGCATTTTCCGAGTCACTCCAAAAATACATCGGCATGAAGTCCGAAACCGAGATCGCCTGCGATCCAGTAGAACAGGGCGCTGTGCGTCGTTATGCGCAGGCGATCATGTACGAGGATCCAATTTTTGCGAAACCCTGTCCGAACAATGAGCGGTACGGCGGTCCTGTAGCACCCCCGTTATTTCCAACTCATTTATTCCGTCGACCGTTATTGACCGAAGATCCCATTCAGGCAAATGCGCGTAATCCAGACTTCGATGGCATCGTCGCCGCGACGAGTTCACAAGGCTTGCCAAACATTGATCCACTCAATGGCTATGCCCTGCTAAACGGCGGATCTGAAATTGAATTTTTTCGTTATGCCTTGCGTGGAGAAACAGTGAAGTTGGTTTCTCATTACGCAGATATCGTTGAGAAAGAAACTAGCAAAGGTCCGATTGTTCTGGTCGTGACCGAGTCGGAATACCGCACTGGCGCTGGGGAACTACTTATCCGCACCCGTCGCACACAGATTCGGAGAAAATAAAATGGCTCTTGGTAAAACACCTTATTTTGAAGATGTCGTACTTGGCCTTGAACTACCGGGTCTAGAGAAAGGTCCACTGACCACAGCCCACTTAATGCGCTGGTCTGCTGCAATGGAAAACTGGCACAAGATCCACTACGACAAGCCTTTTGCAATGGAGCATGACAAGTTACCGGGCCTGCTGATCAACGGTTCACTAAAACAGCAGTTTGTGATGCAATTGCTCGCAGATTGGGCTGGTCCGCAAGGCTGGGCCTGGAAGGCAAGTTTCCAGTTTCGAGCGATGAACCTTGTCGAGGAAACAGTGCGGGTCTGGGGGCGTGTCACGGGAAAACGTGAAACATCCGATTTCGGACTGATTGATATCGAACTAGGCATCATTAATGACGCGGGCAAAGAGTCCACGCCAGGCACAGCAACAGTCGCTTTACCCTACAAAAGCGGCAAGCCCGTTCCCTATCCTTTTGTTCCTCCAAAGTCTTAAGAAAAGAGCCAAGTGAACACACCAGCAACGTCCGAGCAAAAGATCCATGGAGCCCTGCACGGCGTACGCGTACTAGATCTTAGCCAAGGAATTGCTGGGCCATTTGCGGCCCGCCTACTCGGCGACCACGATGCCGACGTCATCAAAGTGGAGCCTCCCCACCATGGTGACACAGGCAGAAGACTTGCACCGCTCAAAGCCGATGCTCCGGAGCCCGAGCAAAGTCTATTGTTCCAGTATTTGAATTGGAACAAGCGTAGTGTTGCCTTAGACCTCACCACCGCCTTTGGTCAACGCAATCTGCGAGCGCTCATTGAGCGCAGTGACATCCTGATCGAAAGTTTTCGGCCAGGAACTCTTGAGGCCTGGGGCATAAGTGTCGACACCATGCTCGAGTGGAATCCACGCCTCGTCGTGACCTCCATTACAAACTACGGGCAGACAGGGCCTTACGCGCGGTATGAAGCGAGCGATCTAACGCTCCAGGCAATGAGCGGGATTATGGCCATTAGCGGCCAGGTAGATCGCGAACCTCTGAAGCACGGACTTTCACAATCCTACTATTGTGCAGGCTTGACAGGTGCCTACGCATCGATCATGGCTTACACGGCCGCACAGCAAGATCAGTTTGGCGAGCATGTAGACGTCTCCATTCATGAGTGTCTAGCTTCCGAGTTAGTTCTGAACGAATCTTATTATGCATTTCTTGGTGCAGTTCAAGGACGCCGAGCGATTGTGCAAGATCCTTTTGCTGGGGAGCCGATCGAGACGCGCAAAGGATACGTTGCCTTTCAAGTTGGAGGAGGTGCTCCGTTTGAGACGTTTGCCGAGCTATTCGATCGGCCAGAGTTTTTAGAGAAACGGTTTACCAGTCCACCCGAACGGGAAAAGCGCGTGCCAGAGGTCCGAGCGCTCTTGGAGGAATGCGTTGCGCAACGAGATGCGAAAGAGGTGTTTCTGGCAGGAGCAAAAAAACGATTACTGCTAGGTGTTGTGCAAGGCGCAAGCGAACTACTGAATTGTGAGCACCTGGAGGACCGCAAGGCCTTTGCGAATGTTTCTCACCCTGAGACTCAGACCGATCTGCGTCTGCCCGCAGAGCTTGCCAAATTATCCCTCACACCTACCGCGCTCAGACGACGTGCGCCCAAACTTGACGAGCATCGACAGGAGATTCTCGTTGATCTGCTGGGATGTCAGGCAAACGAGGCACAAGCATGACTAAAGGGACCCCTACCCTGCCGCTCATCGGTATGCGCGTGCTAGACCTTTCGTATGTCTTTGCTGTTCCGTATATGGCGGGGCTTTTAAGTGATCTCGGCGCAGAAGTCATCAAGATTGAAGCGCCCCACAAGCTTGATCAAACCCGCGGCCGGGCGTTCGGCCCTTATCTTGACAACGATCCTGCGCAAGATCCATGGAATCGCTCTGGAATTTTTTATGTTGTAAATCGTGGCAAGCGATCGCTCGCGATGGACATGAGTACACCTGAGGGTCAGAGCATTTTTAAGGAGCTCGTAGCCAAAAGCGACATTGTCCTAGATAACTACACGCCTCGTGTAATGCGCAAGTGGGGTCTTCATTATGACGAGCTCAAAAAAATTAAGCCGTCACTCATCATGCTTTCAAATACTGGTTACGGTTCAACCGGACCATGGTCTGCGTTCCCTAGCCAAGGGACAACACTCGAAGCGACGATGGGCATCACTTACTACACAGGCTACCGTGGTGATAAGCCGTGGAAAGTTGGTCAGTCTTATCCTGACTTCATTGCGTGCTGGGCTGGATTAAATGGATTATGGGCAGCCATCAGCCATTTGAAAAAAACGGGCGAAGGCCAATGGATCGACGTAGGAATGTATCAACTGGGCGTGGCGATGATGCCAGAGCCCTTCATTCAATACCAATTGGATGGCACGGAGCCCGAACGAATTGGCAATGAGCATCCCGAACACGTACCCAGTAATTTGTACAAAGCGCAGGGATCTGACCAATGGATCGCCTTAACTGTTGAAACAGACGCACAATGGCAAGCGCTAACGTCCCTGATGCAAGATCATGATTTCGCAACGAATGCCGCTTACGCCACTGCCACCGGTCGACGCGAGCACCGTGCCGTCATCAACCAAAAAATAAGTAATTGGGCTCTGCAGCAAGATGCGGGGTCACTTACGCAGGTGCTCCAGGATCTTGGAGTTGCTGCGGGTCATATATGCAACAGCCGTGATCTGCTATCTGATCCCCATTTAATGGAACGTGGCTTCTACGAAAACGTTCAGCACCACGAGCCAGTCGGTGAGCGCCCCATCATAGGACGCCCCTATCGCCTGCGCTTCCGCGACGCAAAGATAAAGAAAGGCGGCCCACGTTTTGGTGAAGATAACACTGCGATTTTGCGTGACATCGTCGGCATGTCAGCCGAGCAAATTGACTCTGCGAGAGCAAACGGCATCATTAGCGATATTCCAACCAATCCCGGTATCTCGGGCACGATGAACACCGACATGATGCTTGAACTCGGCACGCTGGCTGCTGTAGATAAAAACTACAAAGAGTATTTTACGAAATAGCGATTGCGTTTTTTGTTTAAGAGGCTCAATGAATTTTTATCAAGGTATCCATGTATGAGAGCAGGCGCAATTTCCAAGAAAAAGTCTTACCTATCGACGGGGCTTTTTGGCTTGCTTCTGTCTGCAGGCTATTTGCACATGTCTTTGGAGCTCCCCATGGGCGCACTCGACGAGCCTGGCGCTGGCTTATTTCCGATTTTAGTTTCTGCCATCATGGCGTTCGCAAGTGCTGCGGCGATGTGGGAAGGCTATCAAGCATCAACAAGCGAAGCAATCGAGATCCCGACCGGTAGCGACAGCGCACGTCTAGTGAAATTAGTCCTGCTGCTATCAGCGTATTTTGTGGCGATTCCGTGGCTCGGCTATTCGGTGAGTAGTTTGATTTTTTGTATCCTTTTAATTCGCTTACTTTCAGACACCAACTGGGTGCGGTCCATTCTCTACTCGATCATCATGACGGCTGTCGTCTATATCGTGTTCATCTATTTGTTGAAAGTGCCGATGCCTACCATGGCCTTGGAATTCTAAAGAGGAATCACCGCTATGGATGCGATTAATGGATTTCTATACGGCCTTGGCGTTGCGCTGACCTTCAACAATTTACTTGCAGCCTTGGCAGGCGCCCTAGCGGGGACACTGATCGGCGTTTTACCAGGCCTTGGCCCAACGGCTGGCATCGCGATGATTTTGCCGCTGAGCTACTCACTCGATCCAACCAGCGGTCTCATCATGATGGCCGGTATGTTTTATGGTGCCATGTATGGCGGATCGACCACAGCGATTTTGGTCAATATGCCTGGCGAATCTGCCTCTGTCATTACCTGTCTCGATGGCTACAAATTAACCAAAAAAGGTCGAGCCGGTGCCGTACTGACCATCGTTGCAGCAGGCTCTTTTGTTGGTGGTGTACTTTCAGTGGTGGGTGTCATGTTGTTTGCTCCCGCGTTGGCACAACTCGGGCTACTGTTTGGTCCGGCTGAATTCTTTGCACTGACTGCCGGTGGTCTATTGTTGTTCTCGAGAATATCTGGCGGCTCTCTCGCAGCAGGCATCTTTCCAATGGCGATCGGGTTGATGCTGAGCACCGTCGGACAAGAACTTGTCACGGGTCAAGATAGATTTACCTTCGGGATCAGCGACCTCACCCTGGGTGTCGAGCTTGTTGCCCTTGTCGTGGGGCTCTACGGCATTACCGAAATCATGTCGGTCGTTGCAGGCCTACAAAAGCAGGTCAAGCCCTTGCCTGTGCGGCTACGTGACATGTTTCCCACGAAGCAAGAATGGAAACGCTCCGTTGCACCTTACGGTCGCGGCACGCTATTAGGCTTTGTTTTTGGACTTTTGCCGGGCCCCTCCGCCACGATGGCGAGCTTTGCCTCTTACCGACTAGAGAAGGGAGTGTCGAAGCACAAGGACGAACTTGGCGAAGGCGCAATTGAGGGGGTTGCTGGCCCAGAGACTGCAAACAACGCAGCCGCGACATCCTCAATGGTTCCTTTACTTGCACTCGGCATTCCGTTTGGCTCTGTGACGGCTCTTATGCTTGCTGCGATGATGGTGCATGGCGTTCAACCTGGCCCCATGATGATCACCCAGCATCCAGAGGTATTTTGGGGTGTGATCGCATCCATGCTAATCGGCAACGCAATGCTATTGATTTTAAATGTTCCGCTCATTAGTCTGTGGGTCAGTTTGCTACGCGTACCCAATCATATTTTCCTGCCGATTATTCTGATGGTTGCAACAATCGGGTGCTACAGCGTGCGCAACAGCATGGTCGATGTGTACATGTTGCTGCTGGTGGCATTTGTCGGCTATGGCCTAACCAAGTTGAATTTCCAACTTGCACCGATGGTAGTAGGTGTCGTTCTAGGGCCCTTGATTGAAAAACACTTGCGCGAAGGTCTCTTTATGAGCCTAGGCGACATCTCTGTTTTCTACACAAGCCCCCTAGCTATCGGAATTTGGACACTCGTGATCTTGGTCTTATTACTGGAACCTATCCAGCACGTACTCGCTAAAGTATTTGGAATGAAATTCAAAAAAATCATTCCAGAAAGTTCGGAGTAGGAGCAACTCAGGCGCCGGAAGCGGACGCGACTTTCACCCAACCCGGGTCAAGTCCAATCGCGCCTGATTCTGCGAGTGCTGCAATTTTCTCTGCAGAATATCCAAGTTCTCCAAGGATGTCGGCACTATGCTGACCAAGCCTTGGCGGAGGCAAACGAATCGCGCCAGGCGAGTCGCTAAATTTGATCGGCAGGCCAGCCATCGACATCATCCCTAAGCCGTTCAAGCTCATCTCGTGCACCATATTGCGCGCATGCACCTGAGGTTGCTGAACCACTTTATCAATAGTGTTAACTGGCGAGCACGGAACTTCGTTTTCAATCAGCCGCTTTTCCCAATACGAGAGAGGCTGCGTAATAATAATCGCGCTAATTAGCTGAATCATCAGTACGCGATTATCGGAGCGCATTTGCGGATTAATGAAACGCGGATCTTCTAACCACTCTGGCTTTTCCAATGCCGCACAGAGTCCCTTCCACATGCGCTGATTGAACGCAGAAATAACGATCCACTGATCACTTGCCTGATAGGCACGGTAAGTAGGGCTTGTCAGTGCACCGCTGCCGCTTGGGCCTGGCACTTCTCCACTGGAAAAGTACCGGGTAAAAAATTGGGCCAGCATCGCCATGTGGCCTTCAAGTAATGAAGTATCAACCCGCTGCCCACGACCGGTACGATGTCGCGTCTCGAGCGCCATCATCACGCCCATGGCACCAAACATCCCAGCGCCCACGTCCGCGACAGACATCCCCATTTTTGCAGGACTGCCCTCTGGGTCGCCGGTAATACTCATAGAGCCCGCATACGCCTGCATGAACAGATCGTTCGCAGGCTCTTTGCTCAAGGGACCCGTGGCGCCAAAACCGCTGATCGCACAATACACGAGACGCGGGTTCACTTTCGCAAGCGATTCATAGTCGAGACCAAGACGCTCTAACGCACCGACACGATAGTTGTGCACTAAGACATCCGCATGTTCGATAAGCTCTCGAGCAATCTCGACGCCTTCGGGTGTCTTGAGGTCGATCGCCATACCACGCTTATTACGATTCGCTGCGGCGTAGTAATAGCTCATCGAATCATGAAAAAACGGCGACCATGCCCGGCTATCATCACCGACCTCAGTACGCTCGATTTTGATCACGTCCGCGCCATAGTCACCCAACAACATACCGCAGAACGGTCCAGCCATTGCCACGCTGATCTCTACAACTTTAATCCCTGCAAGCGGTGCTGTCATGAGTGCCTCGTCACAACTAATCTTTATAAATCATTCTTGTAGCGCTCGAGCATGTCAGCCTGCGTTTCTGGCGGGCCAGACATTCCGGTCTGCTCGCTAATCATCTCTCCCATTGTCGGCAAGCGCGTCCGATCAATTTGCTTAGATGTGTCCCACAGCTTTGAACGCATAAAGGCCTTCGCACAATGCAGATAGGCCTGTGTCACATCCACCTGAATCACTAACTTCGGGGGCTTTAGCTCAGACGTACAAAGCTTCAGTAGCTCCGTCGTAGTCGTCAACTTCGCATGACCATTCACACGCAATGTCTCATCAACTCCTGGGATGATGAATAGCATCCCAATACGTCCAGTATGGATAATGTTTTCTAAGGTATCTAAGCGATTGTTGCCCGGAGAGTCCGGGATCAGGAGTTGGCCTGCCTCAGTGACCTTTACAAAGCCGGGTGCCCCCCCTCGGGGCGAAGCGTCTAAAGCGTCATCTGCGCCCTGACTCCCCAACACAACAAAAGGCGAGAGCGCAATGAACTGGCGGCAGTGCTTGTCTAACGCTGGCAATTGCTTTTTTACTGCGCGCTCTTTCGGCGAAGCGTATAGGGTGCGCAGTTGCTCGATCGAATCAATCAACATCGTACTTAATTCATCGAAACGACAATTTTGCCAAAGTGTTGATTGCCACGCATTTTTGCAAACGCATCTGCAATCTTGTCAAAGCTATACGTACTATCAATCGGCAAGGCCAATTTTCCCGACTCGATGTGAGGCCACAAATCACCCATCGCACGCGATGCAATTTCACGTACCTCTTCAATGCTGCGGGTGCGGAACGTGACCCCGGTGTACTTAATGCGCTTGGCCGCATGCAAGTCAAAGTCGAATTCTGCGAATCTTCCCGCGAGGCGGCCCACGTTCACAACGCGTCCGAGTACAGCACATGCTTCTAGGTTCGGCGTGCCAAACTTACCGGACAGTTGATCGATGATCAGGTCGACACCTTTGCCACCATTAGCCTCTGTCGCGAGAGCAGGCCATTTCGGATCGCTATTGTCGATCGCGAAGTCAGCACCGTACTTCTTTAATTGCGCGAGTCGACCTGGGTTGGACGACGTACCAATCACGGTTTTTGCGCCCATGACTTTAGCAATTTGCATTGCCATCAATCCCACACCAGACGATGCGCCTTGAATCAACACCGTTTCACCCGTACGCATTTCGCCCGCCGTCATTAACGCGTTGTGCATTGTGATAATCGAAATGGGTAGTGTTGTTGCTTGCTCATAGGTCATTGAGGAAGACGGAATGGGCATCACCCGACCCCAGTCGGTGACGACATACTCGGCATAACCGCGTGTCCCCGAACACATCACGCGATCACCCGGCTTGATGCCGCGCACCCGTGCGCCAACCTCTGCGACTTCCCCGGCCCACTCCATACCAGGAATCGTTCCAGGTCCTCCGACGCTGCCATGTTGGCCACCGGACAACACGCCGAGATCCGCACGATTCAACGCGCACGCATGTACGCGCACAAGGACCTGATCCTCAGTTGGAGTCGGCTTCGGTGCATCACCAATCTCAAAGCCTGTCGCGGTCAGTACAACTGCTTTCATAGCATTTCCTTGTTTAAATTGAGCGTAAGCGCAGCACGCCACGCCTATCTATGTTCCAACCAAGTTATCTGGTCGCAGACGTCAACCCGCCATCGACCACAAGAGTTTGTCCGTTAATGTATCGGGCCTCATCACTCGAAAGAAACACAACCGCATGTGCCACGTCCCATGACTCGCCCATATAGCCTGCAGGCACCTGTTTATGACGATGTGCAACAAAACCCTCGAAATCACCTTTCGCATACTTGTCAGCGAGGCGTTTAACTAAGGGCGTAAACATGAGGCCTGGTGCTACGCAATTCAGCCGGATACCACGATCTGCGTAAATCACGCCAGTGGTCTGCATCAGCTGCTGTAAGGCTCCTTTGCCAGCCGAGTAACCTACTTGCGGCTTACCGATATAACGCAGGCCGGCGACTGAGGAGATACTCACCACGGAGCCATTACCTTGCGCTTCCATGATCGGCAGTACATATTTACAAGCAAGAAAAGCGCCCTTAACGTTTACGTCAAGCTGCTCATCGAAAACGGCTTCGGACATTGTGACTGGGTCGCCCGGCTCTGAGCGGCCAACGTTGTTCACCAGAATATCGATACGGCCGTACTTGGCCATGCAGGCATCAACAAGTTTTTTGACATCGTCCGCTTTAGTTGCGTCTGCGACCATTACGCCTGCAGAGCCACCCTCTTGCTCGATGATTTTCTGTGTTTGTTCGGCAGCTTCTAAATTTAGATCAGACCCAAAAATTTTTGCGCCCTGACGTGCGAGTGCAACCGCAATCGCCTTGCCATTTCCCCAACCCTCACCGAGGGTGCCACACCCAGTCACCAATGCAACTTTGCCATCTAGTCTGAACACAATGCCCCCAAATGATTGTTGTTATGTTGAGCATCATATTACCCGCCCGAGACCAAGCGGGCAAAAGCCTTTTGTACGGCTGGGTCGGCCGCGTAAAAAACGGTCGCGCTCACACCACTACGCACAACCAGTCTGGGCGCAATCAGCCAAGTCAGGTGCGGAACATAAATAAATTTAGCTTGTCTGATCTGGTCGATCGCAATGCGCTTATTCCAAATCCATGTTTGCTCAATCACCCCATCGCGGATGGACGTCCGGCTTTTAAGCATCCAAAAATAAATGAGCCCCGTGACAGCCGCTGCACACCCCCATACCAGTGCTGCAGTATCGGTAAATTCCGACCACTGCATCTGCTGCATGGCCGGAAGTCCTGACAAAACGATTGCGGCGACGAATAGAGTCGCCACAATCTTAATCAGCAATGGAAAAGCGGGTCCCTCAGCCATCAAGTCGACAGCGATACCATCGACGCTCGCTGATGTATCACTCATTTTGCAGGAGGGGTGTTTTTCATCAAATCCCGCATCAGATTGTTGACCGTATCCTGCTCATTCTGATCTTCTGATTGCTGCAAATCGTTTTCTGGCACTTCTATCCTGATCGTCTTTAGATCCACCTCAATGGGTTTATCTAAGAAGGCCGTCACTGTTTGCGGAAAGAAAATCA
>CAMCWG010000063.1 GCA_945882005.1 Bordetella parapertussis | reverse complement strand
CCCTATTCTGATTTCTTTAAAGGTAATTCACCATGAGCAAGATTATCGGTATCGACCTTGGCACCACCAACAGTTGTGTCGCCGTCATGGATGGCGGTCAGGTCAAAATTCTCGAGAACGCAGAAGGCGCTCGCACGACCCCCTCAATCGTTGCCTACATGGAAGACGGTGAGACGCTGGTTGGTGCGCCCGCAAAGCGTCAGGCAGTGACTAATCCTACCAACACACTGTATGCCGTTAAGCGCCTGATTGGACGTAAGTTTACGGAAGACGCCGTGCAGAAAGACATCCACTTGATGCCTTACAAAATCGTCAAGGCCGATAACGGTGATGCATGGGTTGAAGCACAAAACAAAAAGCTCGCACCTTCGCAGGTTGCCGCAGACGTTTTGCGCAAGATGAAAAAAACCGCTGAAGATTTCTTGGGCGAAGAAGTGACCGAGGCCGTCATTACTGTGCCTGCGTACTTCAACGACAGTCAGCGTCAAGCGACGAAAGATGCAGGCCGTATTGCTGGTCTGGACGTCAAGCGGATCATCAACGAGCCAACTGCAGCTGCGCTAGCCTTCGGGATGGATAAGTCAGAAAAAGGCGATCGCAAGATTGCTGTGTTCGACTTGGGCGGTGGTACGTTTGATATCTCAATCATCGAAATCGCAGACGTTGACGGTGAAAAACAGTTTGAAGTGTTGTCGACCAACGGTGACACGTTCCTGGGCGGAGAAGACTTCGACCAACGCATCATCGAATACGTGATTGCTGAGTTCAAGAAAGAGCAGGGCGTTGACTTGGGTAAAGACGTCTTGGCATTGCAGCGCTTGAAAGAAGCTGCTGAAAAGGCCAAGATTGAGCTGTCATCAAGTCAGCAAACTGAAATCAATTTGCCCTACATCACTGCTGATGCCTCTGGTCCTAAGCACTTGAACCTGAAGATGACGCGCGCCAAGCTTGAGTCGTTGGTTGAGGAGCTCATCGCTCGCACCATCGAACCTTGCCGCATCGCGATTAAAGATGCAGGCGTGAAAGTTGGCGAAATCGACGACGTGATTCTGGTCGGCGGTATGACCCGCATGCCTAAGGTGCAAGAGAAGGTCAAAGAGTTCTTTGGTCGCGATCCACGTAAAGACGTGAACCCTGACGAAGCGGTTGCTGCTGGTGCTGCGATCCAAGGCTCGGTGTTGTCTGGTGATCGTAAAGACGTGTTGTTGCTTGACGTGACGCCGTTGTCGCTTGGTATTGAAACGCTTGGTGGCGTGATGACCAAGATGATCACTAAGAACACGACCATTCCGACTCGGCACTCGCAAGTGTTTTCGACGGCGGATGATAATCAGCCGGCCGTGACCATTAAAGTGTTCCAGGGCGAGCGAGAAATCGCTGCAGGCAACAAGACGCTCGGTGAGTTCAATCTTGAAGGCATCCCACCCTCACCACGTGGTACGCCGCAAATTGAAGTGACGTTTGATATTGATGCGAACGGTATTGTTCACGTCTCTGCCAAAGATAAAGGCACAGGCAAAGAGAACAAGATCACCATCAAGGCAAACTCTGGTCTGACTGAAGAAGAAATTCAGCGCATGGTGAAGGATGCCGAGGCAAACGCTGAGGAAGATCACCGTATGGCGGAACTTGCTTTGGCGCGCAACAGTGCTGATGGCTTGGTCCACGCGACACGTAAGTCGTTGACAGAATACGGCGACAAACTTGAAGCTGCTGAAAAAACAGCAATTGAAGCGGCTATCGCTGAAGTTGAGGAAGCCCTGAAGAGCGGCGCCGACAAGGCTGCAATTGATGCCAAAGTCGAAGCGCTTTCCACGGCGTCACAAAAACTTGGCGAGAAGATGTATGCCGATGCTCAGGCAGCGCAAGCTGCAGCGGGTGGCGCGCCTGGTGCTGAGGCAGGTTCAGCCAAACCGGCAGATGACAACGTTGTCGATGCCGAGTTTAAAGAAGTTAAACGCGACCAGAAGTGATCGCTTAGACCACAGTAGCAACCGCCCGGGACTCTTTTAGAGCATCCCGGGCAAGCTTTTTCTGTTTCACCTTTTACGAGCCTGAGAGCATGGCAAAACGCGACTTCTACGAAACCCTTGGGGTTCCCAAAAACGCTTCGGATGATGACCTGAAGAAGGCCTATCGCAAGCTGGCGATGAAATACCATCCCGACCGTAATCCCGATAGCAAGGAAGCCGAGGAGAAATTCAAACAAGCGAAAGAGGCTTATGAAATTCTCTCCGATGAAAACAAGCGTGCGGCCTATGACCGATACGGACACGCGGGGGTAGACCCGAATGCGGCCGGTATGGGTGGCGCGGGCGGCGCAGGCTTTGGCGATGCCTTTGGCGACATCTTCGGAGAGATCTTCGGTGGTGCGCGTCAGCGTGGTGGCGGTGGGCCTCAGGTCTATCGCGGCGCTGATCTGAAGTATTCGATGGAAATCACGCTTGAGCAGGCGGCCGCGGGCTTTGATACCGAAATTCGTGTGCCAAGCTGGGAAAACTGCGAGGTATGCAAAGGTAGTGGCTCTAAGCCGGGTACTTCGCCGAAGACTTGCCGTACCTGCGGTGGCTCAGGTGCCGTGCGTATGCAGCAGGGATTCTTTAGCGTGCAGCAGACATGCCCCACATGTCATGGGAGCGGGAAAGAAATCACGGATCCTTGCGTGTCTTGTGATGGCGTTGGTCGCACACGTCGTAACAAGACGCTGCAGGTCAAGATCCCCGCTGGTATTGATGAGGGCATGCGCATTCGCTCCTCAGGTAATGGTGAGCCTGGCATTAATGGTGGGCCCTCTGGTGACCTGTTTGTTGAGATCCACATCAAGCAACACAAGATCTTTCAGCGCGACAACGACGATTTGCATTGTGAGTTGACGATTCCTTTCACAACCGCCGCGTTAGGCGGTGATATTCAGGTCCCGACGTTGAGTGGAAAGGCTGAGATTTCAATTCCAGAAGGTACGCAGTCGGGCAAGACGTTCCGTTTGCGTGGTAAGGGCATCAAGGGTGTGCGTGGTGCCTACCCTGGCGATCTGTATTGCCATGTTGTGGTGGAAACGCCCGTCAAACTTAACGACGCGCAGAAGACAATCCTGCGACAGTTCGAAGCGTCGCTCGGAGAGGGCGGTGAGCGCCACTCCCCACAAAGCAAATCCTGGACGGACCGTGTAAAGGAGTTCTTCTCTTAACGGGCTCTGCGTTTATCTAGTCACTACGCGTAAAAAAGCCATCTCAAAAATACTGAGATGGCTTTTTCTTTTCATACCGACGTCCAGTGCTATTTCTTTTTAGAAAAGTCTCCGGCGGCGACGCTGCTAAAACTCTGCGGCTGCAGATACTTGCGTAAGGCTGCATTGACTTGCTCAACAGTCAGTGCGGCAACTTTCTTATCGGACTCGGCCGACCATTTGAAGTCGCGGCCGGTATCCATATACGTTATCCATCCACTCACCAGATTGGCATCTTGTGCACGCGAGAGTTTGCGATAGTTCAACAAGGCGGCGATTGCTTCTTTCACCTCAGTCTCGCTAAAGCCGTCCTTCAAGGCACGATCAAATTCTTCACGAATTCCTGCTTCAATACGCTGCCTGTTTTCCGGTGCAAAAATTGCATAGACTGACCATGTGCCGCTTTGCTCAAAGGACGAGACATTTAAACGTGTGCGCACGTTATAAGAGAGACCATCCTTCTCGCGGATACGCATCCAAAGCCGAGATGTCTCGGACCCGCCTAGCATAAAGTTTGCGAGCGACAGCGCGGTGTAGTCGGGGTCTATATCTTGCAGCTTCAGTGTGCTGCTGGCGATATAGAACGCATTTGCCTTGTCGGGTGTATCGGCCTGCATTTGCGCTGGCTTGATATCGCGGTAGGGGTCGGGTGTTCTCTTGTATGGCGCACCTGCATTCCATTTGTTCAGCGCATTCGCAAGCGTCTGCTCCAGCTTCGCTGCATCGAAGGCGCCGACCGCTGAAGCTGATGTTTGCGACACACCAAAAAATTTCTGCTGGTATGCGACCAACTGCTCGCGTTTTAGCTCGGCTAGAGCAGTTAACGATTCTTCGAACGTCGGTGTGTAACGAATATCGTCCTTGGGCCAAGGGCTGCCGTGGCGCGCGAGCATGCGCGAAGCGATAGCGTTAGGCTCAGTCATGGAGCTTTTAATACTTGCCGTTGTTTTGTTCACATATTCGTCGAGCTGCTCTTGAGCGAAGTTGGCCTGTTGCACAACGTCCAGCACATAACTCGTGAGTTCATCGATATGCTTGGCTGTTGTTGACAGCTGTATGACAAGACCGCCGCCCGCACCCGATACACCTACTTGGCCACCCAGCGCGTCGATACGATCACTGATTTGTTGGCGTGTTTGCGTTGGCGTTCCTTTTAAAAGCAGCTCGGCCACAGCGATCGTATTCGAGCGTTGACCCTTGAGTGACTCAACGTCACCAAACTGCATTTGAATGGCCACATTCACGCGGTCGCCACGGGACTCTTTTGGCAGGAGCGCGAGTTGCAGCTTACCGTTCATGAGAGGTACTGTTTTACGTTGGGTACGCGCGTCGATATTGCTGGGGTCTGGGTCGAATGCTGAGGCCTGCTTAAGACCGGCATCCCCGGTGTAGCCTCTCAACTCTTCTTGCAAATTGGGCTTGGTGAACTGTGGAGTGCGTAGTGGCTTATCCGTGGGGATGTATACACCCTCAGTGCGATTGGCTTGGACGAGATAGCGTTCGGCAGCCTTTTGCACATCAGCGAGAGTTGCGGCACGAATGCGGTCACGGCTGACAAAAAATAAGCGCCAGTCTCCTAGTGCGATAGCCTCAGTCAATGCCGCACTTATTTTTTGTGGGTCGCTAAAGCCCTGGTCCCACGCTTTGAGCCACTGATTGCGCACGCGATCAAGCTCCTCGTTTGTGAACGGGTGTTTAGCGATACTCTCAAGCGTCGCGGTCAGCGTGTCTAGTGCTTGGGTTTGATTCATATCAGCTTGAAGGCTCGCACCAAATATCACGCTACCTGGAGCAGTACGATCCATCGTGAAAGCGAAGACGCCTGCTGCAAGTTTGTTCACTACCAGAGCCTTGTAAAGACGGCCAGACGGCGTGTCACCGATAATCATGCTGGCGAGATCCAGCGCAGCAAAGTCTTTGGTTGCGGCGGATGGGACGTGATACATCGCAGCCACAAGTGGTGAGCCTCCTGTTCGGCGTAAGGTCACGCGACGCTCGCCGTCCTGAGCAGACTCAATTGTGTATTCAGGGGGAAGTTTGCGTGTGGGCTTGGGGATCTTTCCGAAAGACTGCACAACGTCCTTTAAGGCAGTTTCGGGATCGAACTTTCCGGCAATGACCAGCACCGCATTATCAGGTTGGTAATAGGTTTTATAAAACTCTCGTAGTTTGGGGATATCGACGTTTTCAACATCTGAACGCGCGCCGATGGTCGACTTTCCATAGTTATGCCAATCATATGAGGCCCCGAGCATCCGCTGCATCAGGATCCTGAACGCGTTGTTCTCACCATTCTCCATCTCATTGCGTACGACGGTCATTTCTGTGTCGAGGTCTTCACGTTTGATACTTGCGTTAATCATCACGTCAGCCTGCCAAGACAAATACCAAGCTAGTGTTTGTGGGTTTGTCGAGAAGCTTGCGTAATAGTTTGTGCGGTCTACCGAAGTCGTACCGTTCGCTTGCAAGCCGCGTTTAGAGAACTCACTCAGAGCATTCGGCATGGTTGGGGTGCCCTTGAACAACATGTGCTCCAGCAAATGCGCCATGCCTGTTTCGCCATAGTTCTCGTGACGAGATCCAACCAAGTAAGTCATATTGACTGTGGTGCTGGGTTTTGAGTCGTCCGGTGCGAGCAGGACTCTGAGGCCATTCGCATTCAAGCGGTATTCGGTCACGCCTTCCACAGACTGCATCGCAGTGACGCCTGCAGGTGGGCTAAACGCCCAGCCATGCGTGCTGAAGAGAACTAGCGTCACGCCAGCTAAAATATTTTTTAGAGCGCCAAATAGGTGCAACATACGGGCATTCCTGAGAGGGACTGGAACCGGTTGGAGTGTCCGGTTCGCAATAGGTTCACTTCGAAAGCAATCGCATGGCCTGTTCGATACCCGAAACCGTGACGGGGAACATCTTGTCCTGCACGATATTTCGGATCAGGGCGATGGATTGACGGTACTGCCAGGACGCTTGGGGTTCAGGGTTTAGCCAGACAGACTTTGGCCATGCGTTCACCATGCGCTGCAGCCATTCCGCGCCAGGTTCCTTGTTGTAGTGCTCGACGGAGCCACCCGGTTGCAGAATCTCATAAGGGCTCATCGTGGCGTCTCCAACAAAAATCAAACGCCAATCTGCATTGAACTTGCGCAGAACATCCCAAGTTTCGAAACGTTCCATCTGACGGCGTCGATTGGATTTCCAAAGGTGCTCGTAAGGGCAGTTATGGAAGTAATACACCTCGAGGTTACGGAACTCGCTGCTTGCGGCCGAAAAGAGCTCTTCGACGCGCGCGATGTGATCATCCATACTGCCGCCTACGTCAAGCAGCATGAGAACCTTCACGTTGTTGTGGCGTTCGGGTACCATCTTGATGTCGAGATAGCCGGCGTTGCGGGCGGTGCTGGCGATGGTGTCGCCTAAATCTAGTTCAAAGTCCGAACCTTCCCGGGCAAAGCGTCGCAGACGACGCAGGGCAACTTTGAAGTTGCGCGTACCCAACTCAATTGAGTCGTCATAGTCACGAAAATTACGCTCGTCCCACACCTTGATGGCCGAGCGTCCGCCACCCGAGCCTCCCACGCGAATGCCCTCAGGGTTGACGCCACCATTGCCAAACGGCGAGGTGCCCCCTGTACCGATCCACTTGTTACCACCTTCATGACGGGCTTTTTGCTCTTCGAGTCGTTCCTTGAACATCTCCATGAGCTTGTCCCAGCCATGCTTCTCTAGCTTCGCTTTTTGTTCTGGGGTCAGATTTTTTTCAAGCTTGCTGATGAGCCAATCGAGAGGAATTTTTTTACCCGGTGGTAGTTTCTGCTCGAGGCTGCGGTAATACGTTGCAAACGCTCGGTCGAAACGATCGAATAAGGTCTCGTCTTTAATCAGCGTGGTGCGCGAAAGGAAATAAAAATCCTCAAGCGTGGGCGGCATGATGGGGCTGGACAATGCTTCGAGCAGTGTCAGATATTCTTTGACCGAAACCAGAAGTTTCTGGCTGCGCAGATGATAAAAAAAATCAACCAGCATGGCGTTTAAGTTGGTAGGTCAGGTGATCGCGTACTTCGGGCCATTCGCCCGCGGTAACGCTGTACATAACGGTGTCTCGTATAGTGCCATCGCGTCGCAAGGCATGATGGCGCAAGATCCCGTCGAGTTTGGCGCCGAGTCTTTCGATGGCGCGTCTTGAGGCATAGTTAAAGTTATCCGTACGCCAGCCAACGAGCGCCGCACCCAAGGTGTCAAAGGCGTGTGTCATCAGCATGAGTTTGCATGCCGTGTTGACGTACGTACGCTGACGACTTTTGGCATACCAGGTGAAGCCGATCTCGAGGCGTGCAACAGCAGGCACGATGTCGTGGTAACTGGTGCAGCCGATAACGGTTTCGGTTGCCTCATCAATCACTGCGAACGCGAGCCTGTGGCCTTCGGCCCAGCCTTTTAACGCGGTGTCAATGTAGGCTGCAGTCTGATCGGGCTCGGGGACTGACGTGACGCGCAGCGTCCAGAGTTCGCCATCGCGAGCGGCGGTCTTCAGGCCGTCAAGATGTTGCTGCCCAAGTGGCTCGAGCCGCAGGCCATGTCCACGCAGTGTGCAAGGCGCAGGCGCCACCCGAAAGGTTTGGGAAGTCGCCATGCTTAAGACCCCGTTGGGCGACGTGTGCTGTTACGTGTCACAGCTGCTAGACGCTCGAGCAGTTGAAGGTCTTGTTCATTTTTGAGCAGGGCACCAGCGAGCATTGGGATCGATGTTGCGGCGTGTGCATCGATCTCAGCTGCGGTGACATCCTCTGCAATCAAGAGCCGCAACCAATCCAGGAATTCGGACGTCGAGGGCTTTTTCTTCAGGCCAGGCGCTTCGCGCAAGGAGAAGAATGTGTCGAGCGCTGCACGTAACACTTCAGCGTGAAGATTGGGGAAGTGCACATCAACGATGCTGCGCAGTGTGTCTCGGTCGGGGAAGCGGATGTAATGGAAGAAGCAGCGACGCAAGAAGGCGTCAGGCAAATCTTTTTCGTTGTTCGAGGTGATGATGACGAGTGGACGGTGCCGAGCCTTGATTGTTGTGCGCGTCTCGTAAACATGAAACTCCATTTGATCAAGTTCGCGCAGCAAGTCATTTGGAAACTCGATATCGGCTTTGTCGATTTCGTCGATCAGCAATACAACGGGTTCGGGCGAGTCGAAAGCTTGCCACAACACACCTTGCATGATGTAGTTCTTAATATCCTTGACCTTCTCGTCACCCAGCTGCGAGTCACGCAGGCGCGAAACGGCATCGTATTCGTACAGGCCTTGATGGGCTTTGGTCGTGGATTTGATATGCCATTGCAAAAGGGGGCGCCCCAAGGCGCTGGCGACTTCTTCGGCAAGCATGGTTTTGCCGGTTCCCGGTTCACCTTTAATCAAAAGGGGGCGCTGCAGCGTGAGCGCCGCGTTTACCGCCAGTTTCAGGTCATCGGTGGCGACATAGCGGGCGGTGCCGTCAAAACGGGTAGTCGGGTCTGAGGCGGGGTGAGCGTTGGTCATCGGTGGCTAAAATGTTAAGAGTCTGAGGTGATTTTGCGGGAATTTAAAGTGCAGTTTCGCCAATTATCGTACAATCCTCACGTTTTGCGGCCGGGATTCGTTCCCGGGTCATTTCCCTGCCAGACCAAGAGTCCAATATGAAGTTTTCGAACACGATCGCCACAGCGGCAGTTGCCGCGACCTGTTTGCTTGCCCTCCCTGCGTCGGCAGCCGACGAGCCCAAAGGCAACGTTGAAGCTGCCAAGGCCAAAGTCTCCATGTGTATTGGGTGTCATAGTATCCCTGGTTACAAGGCAAGCTTCCCAGAGGTGTACTCGGTACCCAAAATCGCTGGGCAAAACGAAAAGTACCTTCAGGTGGCATTGCGCGCCTATGCTTCCGGCGAGCGCACGCACCCCACGATGGATGCCATCGCTAAAAGCTTGTCGGCACAAGACATCGCCGACATTGCTGCTTATTACACTTCGCTCAAATAATCGGGGGCTCACATGAAACTCACTACGCTCGCCCTTGGTTCAGTTGTACTGTTTGGCGCGATGGCAACGAGCCAGGCTGCTGATTTGGCGGCTGGTAAGGCCGTATGGGAAAAACTCAATTGCGCCTCCTGCCATGGTGCAGATGGTGTCAAGTCTGTTGACCCCTCCTATCCTATCTTGGCTGGTCAACACGCTGACTATTTGTCTCAAGCTTTGCGCTCTTACCAGCGCGGCGCGTCCGGGGCTCCTGCAACAGCAAACGTTCGCAAAAACGCCATCATGGGTGCTTTTGCTAAGCAATTGTCCAAACAGGATGTTGAGAACGTATCAGCTTGGTTGGCTGCACAGCCCAGCCCGTTGGCTGTTCGTCGCTAATCGTTCGGTTGTCAGTCGTTAGTCACGACTGACACGCTGACGAATCAGTTCAATATAGGCATCGCTATCCAAGGCTTTGCCTAACCTCTGAGATTCCCACACGACCGTACCTAGGCATTCCATGATTTCATGGACAGCCTCGTGTTGGTTCGTTCGCGAGGCAAGCTTGTCAAAAGCATCGCGAATGCCTCTTGGGTGATCAATCGACAGTTGTTCTGCGATCGCTAGGTGCATAGAGAGGTGTAAGAATGGATTAGTTTTTCCCTCTTCAACGTTAAATTCGCGCGTCATCGAGTCTGGCTGTTCTAACGCATTGTGGTATTCGGGGTGTTGCTCAATCCAGTCCAGCGCAATGGCTTCTAGCGGGCTGAGGATTTGTTGCGTTTTGTGTTTGTGCCAGGTGTCGATAAAAAACTGGCGAACTTGATCGCGGGAGGGGTTAAACATAATTGCTGCCTGAGAAAACGCGGGGTTGGGTGCTAGTCTAGCAATTCAGCCCTGATCGATGCATGAATGTCGCAAATTCAACAAAAAACCCCCTTATTTGGTGCAAAACTAGGGCATACCCTGATGCGAGAGGCTCCACTGTCGTGCAGAATCCTTTGCATGCAGGTGAGGGGACAATGCTCTGCATTCGCAGGCTCGTAGTATCAAAACAAAAGAAAAGCACAACGGCTGGCACTCAGGTGTCGGCCGTTGTCGCTTACGCGCAAGGCTCGAGTATCCTCTGACAATCATGACTTCCAATGTGACACCCAAAGCGCGCGATCGAGCCATTAACTATTGGCGCAGCAACCTGATACTCATCCTGTGTCTGGTGTGTGTGTGGTTGCTTGTGAGCTTCGTTCCAGCGTATTTCGCACGGTCGTTGACCGGTCTGTTCATGTTTGATTGGCCCTTTCCTTTTTGGATGGCTGCGTTCGGTGCGCAATTCTGCTTTTTATTGATCATCGGTATATATGCTTGGGGCATGGACCGGATGGATCGGCGGGAGCGTCTTCGCCGAGAGCAGGAGCGTTAATGCGACTCAGCACAAAGGGTCCGCGCACTCAATCCGCCCAGCTTTTTCGTGGTTATGCGGCATACACATTAGGTTTTGTCTCACTCGTCGCGCTGCTTGCTTCTCTTGAGGTCTTTGGTCTTGCGCGGCAGTGGATAGGGTATGTGTTCTTATTGTCGACCGTGGCGCTTTATGCCGGTATTGGCATCATGTGTAGAACGTCTGATCCGGTCGAGTACTACGTGGCCGGACGACGTGTACCGGCGCTCTATAACGGCATGGCGACTGCCGCTGACTGGATGTCGGTGGCGTCGTTTATTGGAATAGCCGGAACACTTTATCTAACGGGCTATAACGGCTTGGCGTATATCTTGGGCTGGACCGGGGGCTATGTACTGGTAGCGCTGTTTCTTGCGCCCTATTTGCGCAAGTTCGGTGGGTACACCATTCCAGATTTTCTTGCGGCGCGTTACGAGGGTAATCTCACACGCCTAATCGGTGTGTTGTGTGCTGTCTTGTGTTCTTTCATTTATTTGGTTGCACAGATTTATGGCGTTGGCATTATCACTACGCGGATGACTGGAATTTCTTTCGAGCTCGGCATTTTTATTGGGCTGGGAGGCGTACTTGTCTGCTCTTTTTTAGGTGGCATGCGCGCTGTGACCTGGACGCAGGTTGGTCAATACATCATCTTGGTGATTGCCTACTTGGTTCCTGTTGTGTGGCTTGCAGTTAAGCAGACGGGTGAACCGATACCACAAGTGGCAGCAAGTGCGGTCTTACAGCAAGTAACCGAACGTGAGCGCGAACTTACCCGCGATGAGGCAGAGAGGCAGGTCAGAGCGCTTTGGAAAATCCGTGCGGAAGCGATGCAAACACGCATCGATTCCTTGCCCTCTTCGTTCGAGGAGGAAAAGCAGCAGTTGCAATGGCGTTTGCTGCGCGCCCGAGCGAATGATGCGCCAATGGTTGAAATACGCTCGCTTGAGCGCGAGTATGCGAGCTATCCTGACTCGATCGAGACCGCTCGGACTGTCTGGACTAAGGCCCGTGATGGCTATAGTGTCCGCGCATCGCCACCCATACCTCACGCCGATCCGTTTGCGAGTAAAAATCCTGCGAACTCCGATGCAGCACGTAATAACTTTTTAGCTATTGTGTTGTGCTTGATGCTAGGGACGGCCGGGCTGCCGCATATTTTGATGCGATCTCTGACGACCCC
>CAMCWG010000062.1 GCA_945882005.1 Bordetella parapertussis | reverse complement strand
AGACACCTTAGTCGTTACGCTAGGTGATATTGACGATGCCATGCGTCGCTTCACGCAAGACACTGCAACACGCTACAACTTTCTCAAGAGTGATCGCGAGCGACCTGTCTTACCACCCGAAGCCTTATTCCTACAAGGCGAGGCTCTCTTCGAACATCTCAAGTCTTTTGCACGCCTGGCGTTAACCGCAGGCGAGAGCCACCCAGATTACACACGCGCGCCAGATATTGGCGTATCGCGTCGAGCGGAAGACCCACTCGCTAAATTACGCGCCCTCTTAGATAGTCCAGCACAAACGACGTCGTCCAAGCCAGCACGTATTGTGCTGTGTACAGACTCGCATGGAAGACGTGAAACAATTTTGCAGATGCTCGGTGAACATCGGATTGCGCCAGACGCGCAGACCGAGTCTGTCGCAGAATTTCTGTCACAAGATTTGCACTTTGGCATTACAGTTGCACCACTCACAACCGGCTTTACGCTCACGCATGACGCGCTGACCTTTCTGACCGAGAGCGATCTCTACCCAGGACACGGTACAACAGCCCGCCGCGGCAAGCGTGACCAGGAACGTGCCAGCGATGTACAAGCAATGGTGCGCGATCTCTCTGAGTTACGTGAAGGTGACCCTGTCGTACACGCCCAACACGGCATCGGTCGCTACCACGGCCTGGTTAACCTTGATATGGGCGAAGGCGAGATGGAGTTTCTCCACCTTGAATACGCCAATCAAAGCACCCTTTATGTGCCCGTTTCGCAACTCAATGTCATTGCACGCTACAGCGGCAGCGACCCAGAGACTGCACCGCTGCACCTCCTGGGCTCCGGACAATGGGATAAGGCGCGACGCAAAGCTGCACAACAAGTGCGTGATACGGCCGCGGAGCTTCTTGATTTATATGCCAAGCGGGCCGCACGGCAAGGCTTTGCCTTTAAGTTGCCGCTAGGCGATTACGAACTCTTCTCTGAAGGGTTCGGCTTTGAAGAAACCACGGATCAGGCTGCCGCGATCCAGTGTGTGATCGCCGACATGACCTCGGGCAAACCGATGGATCGCCTGGTGTGTGGTGATGTGGGCTTTGGTAAAACCGAAGTTGCCCTACGCGCAGCGTTTTTGTCGATCGCCAATGGCAAGCAAGTGGCCTTGTTGTGTCCCACCACCTTGCTCGCCGAACAACACGCACAAACCTTTGCCGACCGCTTCGCGGATTGGCCCGTCAAGGTCGTTGAGCTGTCGCGCTTTCGCTCGGCCAAAGAAATCAGCAGCGCAATTGATGGGATTCGTGACGGGACAATCGACATCGTCATTGGCACCCACAAAATCCTGTCGAAAGATGTCAACTTCAAACGGCTCGGTCTTGTCATCATCGACGAAGAACACCGCTTTGGCGTGCGCCAGAAAGAGGCGCTCAAAGCCCTGCGCGCTGAAGTCGATGTGCTGACGCTGACGGCGACACCGATCCCCCGCACGCTCGGCATGTCCCTTGAAGGCATCCGCGACTTCTCTGTGATTGCGACCGCACCACAAAAGCGGCTTGCCATCAAAACCTTTGTACGTCGCGAAGACAATAGCACCATGCGCGAAGCGCTCTTGCGCGAACTCAAGCGCGGCGGCCAAGCGTATTTCTTACACAACGAAGTTGAAACAATCCACAATCGTCGCGCACGCCTCGAAGAGCTCGTGCCCGAAGCGCGTATCGTCGTTGCACATGGACAGATGGGTGAGCGCGATCTTGAGCAAGTCATGAAAGGCTTCTACCAGAAGCGTTTCAACGTCTTACTGTGCACAACGATTATTGAAACCGGCATTGACGTGCCGAGCGCAAACACCATCATCATTCACCGCGCTGACAAGTTCGGTCTGGCGCAACTACACCAATTACGTGGTCGAGTCGGACGCTCGCATCATCAGGCCTACGCCTACCTGATGACCCCTGGTGAAGACGCCATCACCAAAAACGCCAAAAAGCGTCTAGAAGCGATTCAGGCCATGGAAGAGCTGGGCTCCGGCTTTTTCCTGGCGATGCACGATCTTGAAATCCGTGGCACAGGAGAGGTACTGGGCGAGTCTCAGTCCGGCAATATCCATGAGATTGGCTTCTCGATGTACAACGACATGCTCAACGAGGCGGTGCGCGCCCTTAAAGCAGGAGTCGAGCCAGATCTGGATGCACCATTCAGTGCGGGGTGCGAGGTGAACTTGCATGCACCTGCCCTGCTGCCTTCTGATTACTGCGCAGATGTACACGCCCGGCTGTCCCTCTATAAACGGCTGTCGAACGCCACCGATGAAGACGGTCTGATCGCTATCCAGGAAGAACTCATTGACCGCTTCGGCAAACTGCCTGAGGCGGGTCGCACGTTGATCTCTACCCATAAACTGCGTTTGCTCGGATTGCCGCTCGGGATTCAGAAGATCGACGCCAGCGAGTCCCAAATCCTGCTGCACTTCAAGCAAAATACAACGGTTGACCCACTAAGACTGATCGAACTGGTACAAAAACAAAAGCATATTCGTTTCGCTGGACAAGACAAGCTACGCGTTGAAATCAAAGCCGCGGACGTACAAGCTAGATTTGAAGCAACACGCACGATATTGCGCTCTCTGGTTTAACCCACACGACCTATTTACCTTCACCACGATTCCGCCATGACCACATACAACCTCGTCGTTCAATCTCCCGCACTATCTTCAGATCTGATCGAGCAAGCTGCGGCGATCGCTGAGGCCTCTGGGGTACAACGCATCGGAACGACTGCAGCACGACTGCTTGCTGTGAACGACAGCGCCGAGACACGCGCCGAAATTCTCGCCTGGGCTGAACGTAGTCCGGCCGATACGGCTTATGTTGCGGCAGGCAGCCGCCTGCGCGACTGTAAAGTGCTGGCCATGGATATGGACTCGACGCTCATCAACATTGAATGCATCGATGAGATTGCAGCCTTTGGCGGCGTCAAAGAACAAGTCGCATCGATCACCGAAGCTGCCATGCGCGGTGAAATCAAGGACTTCTCTGAAAGTCTTACACGTCGTGTGGCGTTTCTGAAAGGACTCTCCTCAGATGTCTTGCAGTCTGTCTATGACCAAAAACTGCGCTTTAACCCTGGTGCCGAACAGTTAGTAGCGACTGCCAAGCAAGCCGGCTTAAAGGTATTGCTGGTTTCGGGTGGCTTTACGTTCTTTACTGAAAAGCTCAAAGCACGGATTGGGCTGGATGCAGCACATGCCAATGTACTTGGCTCCGAAAACGGCCTCCTAACAGGGCAAGTCGTCGGACGCATTCTGGATGCACAAGGCAAAGCGGATACCCTGCGTGCGTTTGCACAAGATTGTGGCGCCACGGCAGATCAAATTATTGCCATTGGCGATGGTGCAAACGATTTAAAGATGCTGGGTTTGGCAGGCTATTCCGTTGCTTACCGTGCAAAACCCGTCGTGCGAGCACAAGCAAGGTTCGCACTGAACGTTGCAGGGCTGGATGGTGTGTTGAATTGGTTTGAGGCTTAAGGCTGCAGGTTTGAATGCAAGCACTTGTGGTTAAGCGCTTGTAGCTTAGCGCTTCAGAAGATACCGCACAACAAAGCCGGGAAACGCCATCACCAGAAACAAGGTGAAAGTAGTGGCAAAAAACTCCCACTTTTGCGCGAAGGAATTGCCAATCGTTCGCTCGAGTGCCATACCCACGAGACCAATCAAGAGGTACAGCGTAATCAATTCAAGGACGCGCACGAAAAAGGGCTTAGCGCCTTTGAGTGCATACAAACCAAAGACACGTTCGTTCAAAAAAGGCAGGTTGGCCGCCGCAAAGGCCAACACGAGCAACAACCAAATCGCGGCATTTTGATTCATCTCGGTCTATCGCTTTGCGTTAGCAAGTAGGTCAAGCTCAAAACGAGAGCGTTGCGCGCATCGCCTGCAAGCACAGGGCGATTAATCCGCCAGGCATCAAGCCTAAGCCCAGCACAAGTAAGCCATTTACCAGCATCAATGCGCGTGGCACAAAGGGGGTTGCAGGAGCAAGTACCGACTTATCCGCAGGTTCATCAAAGTAAACCACTTTGATGATGCGAAGGTAGTAGAAGGCACCAATCAACGAGAACAAAACCGCCACGACAGCTAACCATAAGCGGTCAGACTGCAGAAGACCTTGCAGAATCAAAAGCTTGGCATCAAAACCGACCAAGGGTGGCAAGCCTGCAAGAGAGCACATCAGGATCAACATCATCGCAGCAACCCAAGGGCTGCGACGGTTCAGACCTTTGAGGTCATCGATGCTTTCACACTCAAATCCGTCTCGCGCCAACAACATGATCAAACCGAAGGAGGCTAGCGTTGTCAGCACATAGGTCAGGATGTAAAACAGTGCTGAACCATATGCCGAAGTGTCTGCCTGAATATCACCATCGAGCGAACCGGAAGCCAAGCCCAACAGCACAAAACCCATATGCGAAATCGTTGAGTAAGCCAACATACGCTTGAAATTGGTTTGCATAATCGCCGTCAGGTTGCCGACTGCTAGCGACAGCACGGCAAGGATTAACAACATGGGTTGCCAGTCAGCCGCCAGATCCACAAAACCAATCACCAGAATACGCAAAGTAATCGCAAACGCAGCGAGCTTGGGCGCTGCAGCCAGCACCAGCGTAATCGCCGTGGGCGCACCTTGGTACACGTCAGGTACCCACATATGGAAGGGAACAGCTCCCAGCTTGAAGGCCAGACCGGCGATCAGGAACACCACACCAAAGGTGAGAGGAAGATAGTCCACCTGACCGGAGTTGACTGCATCGGCAATGTTGCGTAAATCCAGATTACCGGTTGCGCCATACATCATCGACATACCGTAGAGCATGAAGCCTGACGCAAGCGCGCCAAGCACGAAGTACTTCATTGCGGCTTCAGTCGACTGTGCATCGTCACGGCGGATCGCCACAAGCGCATAGAGCGCAAGCGACATCAATTCGAGACCAAGATAAATCGACAGGAAGTTACCTGCAGAGATCATGACCATCTGGCCGAGTAAGGCAAACAACACCAAAACGTAGAGCTCGCCCCCGCGCAACATGTCGCGCGTCTGGATGTACTCACGCCCGTAAACCAGCGTTAATGCTACGGCAACATATGAGGCCATCTTGAG
The DNA here is from genome assembly GCA_945882005.1 of Bordetella parapertussis. Taxonomy (GTDB): domain Bacteria; phylum Pseudomonadota; class Gammaproteobacteria; order Burkholderiales; family Burkholderiaceae_B; genus Zwartia; species Zwartia parapertussis_C. Next base: position 6,730 of record CAMCWG010000062.1, on the reverse strand, counting down.
CAGATGCGCGAGCGGGTCTGCGACATACAGGCCAAAGAAACTTTCGCCGACTAAGCCGACGCTCCACTGCCACGCTGACAGTACGAACAAGATCGCCAAGGTGGCGAGCGAAAGCCCGTAAGCCAACGCACGGCGTGGGGCTTGACTAAACGCATCCAGAACCAGGATGAGCATACCCATCACCGTCAGGAAAATTTCCGGTGCGGCCAGGGCGAAATCAAATTGGGATTGCATCATGGCGAGGCTTACAGTTTTGAAATGGACACGTGTTGCAACAGGGCCTCAACCGAAACGTGCATAACGTCGGTAAAGGGCTTGGGATGGACACCCATATAGATCACAGCAAGCGCCATGACACCAAGAATCAGGAATTCGCGGTTGGACAAGTCCTGGAGGTCGCGAACGTGGTCATTTGCAATGTCACCAAACGCTACACGCTTGACCATCCAAAGTGAATACGACGCACCGAGAATCAGGGCGGTCGCAGCTAGCAGACCGATCCAGAAGTTGTATTCCACGGCGCCCATGATCACCATGAATTCGCCGACAAAGCCGCTCGTTGCAGGCAAGCCCGCATTGGCCATCGAAAACAACACAAAGAACGTCACGAAGCGAGGCATGGTGTTGATCACACCACCGTAATCGGCAATCTGGCGGCTATGCATGCGGTCATACAGCACACCGATACACAGGAACATCGCTGCGGACACAAAGCCGTGCGATATCATTTGAACGATCGCGCCTTCGACACCTGCGGTATTGAAGACAAAGAAACCCAGGGTCACGAAACCCATGTGTGCGACCGACGAGTAGGCCACGAGCTTCTTCATATCATCTTGAACGACAGCAACCAGGCCGATGTAGATCACCGCAATCAAAGATAGCGCAATGATCAGGCCGGCCATACCGGTCGACGCATCTGGGGCGATCGGCAAGGACAAACGCAAGAAACCATACGCACCAAGCTTGAGCATGATTGCCGCCAGCACGACCGAACCACCAGTCGGTGCCTCAACGTGCGCATCTGGCAACCAGGTGTGCACAGGCCACATTGGCACCTTGACCGCAAACGCAGCCAGAAAGGCAAAGAAGATAAACACCTGCGGCGTGTAATCCAGAGGCAAGGTATGCCAGGTTTGGATGTCAAACGAACCGCCTGATACGTTCCAAAGGTACAAGAACGCGACCAGGGTCAGCAGCGAACCCATCAGCGTGTAGAGGAAGAACTTAAACGCCGCATACACGCGATTAGGACCACCCCAGACACCCACAATGATGTACATCGGGATCAGGGTTGCCTCGAAAAATATATAAAACAGCAAGCCATCAAGCGCCACGAACACGCCAATCATCAAGCCTGACAAAATCAGGAAAGCGGCCATGTATTGCGAAATGCGGGTCGTAATCACCTCCCAACCGGCCAATACAACAATGATCGTGATGAACGCGGTCAGCAACACAAACCACAACGAAAGACCGTCAACGCCCAAGTGATAGTTCACCGCAAACGCAGGAATCCACAACGCCTTCTCGACGAACTGCATGGCTGCAGAGGAGCTATCAAAGCCCGCATAGAGCGGGATCGTGACAAGGAAGCTAAGAATGGAACCGATCAAAGACAGATTGCGTGTCAGCCCTGGGCGATCATCACGCCCGACGGCCAACAGGATCAAACCACATACGATCGGTACGAAGATCGACAGTGTGAGCCAAGGAGTATTAAAAGAAGCCATCTCGCTCGCCATCATTTGGAACCAAAGATTATGTAGGTGATCGCAGCCATTAAGCCGATGATCATCGCAAATGCATAGTGGTAGATATAGCCGGTTTGCAGGCGACGCGTAACTGCCGCGATTGCACCGATCACCTTTGCCGAACCGTTCACTAACAAGCCATCGATCAGACCACGGTCACCCTGCTGCCACAAGCCCTTGCCCAGCATTCTTGCCCCACGCGCCAACACTTGCTCGTTGAACCAGTCGAAAAAGTATTTGTTCTCGAGGATGCAGTTCACCCCCTTCAAGTGGTGCTGGATTGCTGCCGGCACCTTAGGATTGATCAAGTAGCAGTACCAGGCGATCACAGCACCAGCAACCACCAACCAAAAAGCGAGCGTACTGAAGGCATGCAACGCGTAGGCGACCCAACCATGCCAATGCGATGCCAAATCGGCCATTGCCGGATGCTGCGCGCCTACAACAATCGCGCCTTTGAAATAAGAACCGAACAATAGCGCATCAACCAACCAAGCACCGACGAAGATCGAAGGTATCGCCAGCAACACCAGCGGCAAGGTCACCACCCATGGCGACTCGTGGGGCACACCACCATGATGTCCATGGTGATCATCATGACCATGTGCATCGTGGCCGTGTGCGTCGTGTTCATGCCCAGCATGACCGCTCGTATCGAAGCGCTCCTTGCCATGGAACACAAGGAAATAAACCCGGAAGGAATAGAGAGAGGTAACGAACACACCAATCAAGGTGGCGTACTTCGCGAAAGAGGCGCCCCATACGTTGGCAGAGGCAGCAGCTTCGATGATGTGCTCTTTGGAATAGAAGCCAGAGAAAAAGGGCGTGCCAACTAGGGCAAGCGTACCGATCAAGAAAGTAATCCAAGTGATCGGCATGTACTTACGCAGGCCACCCATATTACGGATGTCCTGATCGTGATGCATACCCATGATGACCGAGCCAGCACCAAGGAACAGCAAGGCTTTAAAGAACGCGTGCGTCATCAGATGGAAGATCGCAACCGAGTACGCCGAGGCACCCAGAGCAACGGTCATGTAACCCAGCTGGGACAAGGTGGAGTACGCCACGACACGCTTGATGTCATTTTGGATAATGCCGAGAATACCCAAGAACAGTGCGCCGATCGCACCGATCACAATGATGAAAGACAACGCTGTGTTCGAGAGCTCAAACAAGGGCGAGAAACGCGCCACCATGAAGATGCCGGCTGTGACCATCGTCGCTGCGTGAATCAGTGCGGAGATCGGGGTTGGGCCTTCCATCGAATCAGGCAGCCAGGCATGCAGTGGTACCTGGGCCGACTTACCCATCGCACCAATGAACAAGCAAATGCAGGCAACGGTAATGAGCATCCAGTCTGTGCCGGGTAAGGTCAGCCCTGCCAGCTTGTCCGCCTGCTTGAATACCTCGCCGTAGTGCATCGTGCCGGCATAGGCGAACAACAAACCAATTCCAAGGACGAAACCAAAGTCGCCGACCCGGTTGACGAGAAAGGCCTTCATGTTGGCGAAGATGGCTGTTGGGCGTGTGTACCAGAAACCAATCAACAAATAAGAGACCAAGCCCACCGCTTCCCAACCGAAGAACAACTGAACCATGTTGTTGGACATGACCAGCATCAACATCGAGAATGTAAACAACGAAATGTAGGAGAAGAAACGCTGATAGCCTGGATCTTCAGCCATGTAGCCAATCGTGTAGATATGCACCATCAAAGACACGGACGTCACGACCACCATCATCAGCGCCGACAACGGATCGATCAGAAAGCCAATTTCTAACTTGGCCTCGCCCAGCATGGACCAGGTGTAGATAGCGCCGTCAAAGCGATGACCATTGAGCACATCAAGCAGTACGAGAACAGATCCCACCGCAGATACAGCAACTAGCGCAATGGTAATAATGTGAGAAGTACGTCGACCGACTTGTCGTCCGAGAAAACCGGTACCAAACAAACCAGCCAAGATCGCGCCTAACAAGGGGGCTAGGGCGATAACCAAATAAAGTGAAGGTGAGCTATACATATTGTTCTGTGTTCCGATCAGCCCTTGAGGCGGTCAAGTTCATCAACGTTGATCGTGCTGAGGTTACGGAACAGCAGCACCAGAATCGCCAAACCGATTGCCGCTTCAGCCGCAGCCACCGTCAAGATAAAGAAGACAAAGACTTGGCCAGCCGAGTCACCCATCCAGGTCGAGAACGCGACGAAGTTCATATTGACAGCCAGGAGCATGAGTTCAACTGACATCAACAACACAATCAGATTGCGGCGATTCAAAAAAATCCCGAACACACCAATCGCAAAAAGGATTGCACCGAGCACTAGAAAGTGCGGCAGGGTCAGCGTCATCATGCTTGCTCTCCTGGGTTGGCATTCGCCGGTTTCGCATTCACCGCTTCCTGACTGGGCAAATCAACCAGTCGAACGCGATCGGCAGCCCGCACACGCACTGCAGCGGCGGGATCGTTATATTTCACATCACGGCGCTTGCGCAGCGTCAACGAAATCGCTGCAATCATTCCGACCAACAACAGCACTGCGCCCACTTCAACCGCAAACGCGTACTCGGTATACATCGACTCGCCCAGTGCGCGCGCATTGTTGTAGTCGTCACCCATATCAGCCGCCGGTCCGACCTGCCCCCACGATGTCGCGAGAACAAAAGACATCTCTGCAACCATGATCAGGCCAACGAGCAGACCCAAGGGCAGATAGGTTTTGATCCCAGCACGTAACTCTTCCATCTTGACGTCGAGCATCATCACGACGAAGAGGAACAACACCATCACTGCGCCCACATAGACGAGCACCAGCAACAACCCCAAGAATTCGGCACCAAGAAGCATCCAGATCATCGCAGCGTTTGCAAACGCAAGAATCAGGTGCAAGACCGCGGTGACTGGGCTCGAAGCCGTGATCACACGAAACGCCGCCACGACTAAAACAATGGCAAGAACGTAGAACAGAACAGTAGTAAAGATCATTTGGCTTCTAGTCCTGACGATCAGCGGTAAGGCGCATCGATGGCGCGATTACGAGCGATGTCGTTTTCATAACGATCGCCCACGGCCAACAACATGTCTTTGGTGAAATACAAGTCACCACGTTTCTCGCCGTGGTACTCGTGGATATGGGTTTCAACAATCGAGTCAACCGGGCAGCTCTCTTCGCAGAAGCCACAGAAAATACACTTGGTGAGATCAATGTCATAACGTGTTGTACGGCGCGAGCCGTCTTCGCGTTGGTCCGATTCAATGGTGATCGCCATGGCAGGACAAACTGCTTCGCATAATTTGCAAGCGATACAACGCTCTTCACCGTTGGGATAACGGCGCAACGCATGCAGGCCACGAAAACGTGGAGACATGGGTGTCTTTTCAAGCGGATACCGCAAGGTAATCTTGCGCTTGAAAAAATACTTGCCTGTGAGCTTCATGCCCTTGAGCAACTCAAGTAACAAGAGACTACCGAAAAAATCCTTGATCGCTTCCATAAATGCCTTTTCTGCCTTCGACGCGCGGGGTTACTTCCAGATGTTCCAAGGCGTCTGCATCCAGACCGCCACCACCACCAGCCATACACCCGTGAGCGGGATAAAAATCTTCCAACCTAGACGCATAATCTGGTCATACCGGTACCGGGGAAACGACGCGCGGAACCAGATAAACAAAGACACCACAACAAAGGTCTTTAAGCCAAGCCAGAGCCAACCAGGCACCCACGTCAAGGGTGCAAACTCGACAGGCGCAGCCCAACCACCGAGGAACATGATGGATGCCATACACGACAGGAAGATCATGTTGGCGTATTCGCCCAGGAAGAACAGCGCGAACGCCATCCCGGAATACTCAACCATGTGGCCGGCAACAATCTCTGACTCACCTTCAACGACGTCAAACGGATGACGGTTCGTTTCCGCGACTGCCGAGATCACGTAAATCACGAACAGTGGCAGAAGCGGCAACCAGTTCCATGACATGAAGTTCAAGCCCTTCTCCGCAAACCAACCGCGCGTCTGGACATTGACGATCTCGGTCATATTCAAACTGCCAGACACCAACAGAACAGTCACCAGCACAAAACCAATCGCGAGCTCATAGGACAACATTTGTGCCGAGGCACGCATGGCCGCTAGAAATGCGTACTTAGAGTTCGAGGCCCAGCCAGCCACAATGACCCCGTAAACACCGATGGAGGTGATGGCCATAACGTACATCAGGCCCGCATTGACGTCGGCGAGCACCATCTCCGGACCAAACGGTACGACAGCCCAGGCTGCAAGCGCGGGCATCAAGGTTACGACAGGAGCAAGAATGAACAGAATCTTGTTTGCCTGACTAGGAACAACCACTTCTTTGGTCAACAACTTAAAGACGTCTGCAAAGGGCTGTAACAATCCGCGGAAACCCACACGGTTTGGCCCTAGACGGATGTGCATAAAACCAATCATCTTGCGTTCCCAGTAAGTCAGGTACGCCACACAAAGAATAATTGGCACTGCGATAACCAAGATCTTGACCAGAGTCCAGACGACTAACCAGGGGGTCTCGCCGATCAAATCCGACCCAAACGACTCCAGAACGTTCAGCCATTCCATCAGGCACGCTCCACTTGAAGTTGACCAGAGGCGCTACCGAGCGAGGCTGTTTGCGCAAAGCCAGCCGCAATACGCACCGCTCCGGCGGGCAACGTATCGTCTTGCACGGCAACCAATGTCACGGCGCCGGTCGAAGACTTGATGCGCACCGAGTCGCCAGCCAAACAGCCGAGACTCGCCAGTGTTTGTGCATGCATACGCGCACCCGGCGCACGCGAAGCACCACTTTCTTGCAGCGCTGGCGCGCGACGCACCAAGGCATCACTGCGATAGATCGGCAAATCTGTCACGCGTTGCAAAGCGCCCGATGCGTTTTGCCCGGCCGCAACCGGGGTAATCGAGGCGTTGATCTGATTAGAAAGACGATTTGCCACG
>CAMCWG010000061.1 GCA_945882005.1 Bordetella parapertussis | reverse complement strand
GACAAGCGACGATGAGGGAACAATCGCGTGCCCTTTGGATTGGAAGAATTGCAAGAATTTTTGACGGATTTCGGACGTTTTCATCGTGCTATTTTCTGCGTGCAGCATCAAGGTTGTAAAGACCCAGTTTGGGGGTCAACGAGCACCGCTCGACCGGGTAAGCGAATGGAGCGTCGATTATACGGGTAGGACTCGTTTCTAGCTCTCGAGCCGGGTAACTGGCGACCACAGTCAAAGACATAGGTACGCGCTGTACTCGTGTAGGTGCAGCACAGGATGCTTCCAGACCGACATCAAGAATGGCTCATACCCGCTCGGGCAGGTGCAATCCCCCGTTTTGGGATTGCGCTTTCGGACGATCCAATCGTCATTTTCAAAGCATGGGTATCCTGACAACTCCAAGTAGCTCCCGCCGCCGCCTCGATCGACCCGTTGCCACCGTCCCTGCTGGCAGACCAAGAGCCCAAGATCGCTGGCCCTTGCAATCAATCCCTCTGCCTCACACCCCTCACCGGCTACAGCCGAAGCCTCAACTTGCAAATACTCCCCTGCGGAGACTCGCCCCTTGATCCTGGCCGCACCTCCAATCTGCAAGTCTTTTGCCACACTTAGATTTCCTTTAAGTGTGGCATCGCGCAGATCATCTTGACGCAGAAACACTGCGTACTGACTCGAGTCGTAAAAACTACGGACCAGGACTGCGCCTTGAGGGAGCGGCGCCATATCCGGATATGGCGGATTCAATGCGTCAACTGTTGCCCCCTTTACACGTGACGTAGCCAGAGACGTGACAGCCGCCGCCGACGCTCCAATGGTTGCAAGCAGAAGGCCGACCCGGGTCACTTGTTGAGCCTCGCGCCTGTCGTGTCCGGCCGGCACCGCAAACACAGAACCAATAATTTTGCACCCGAGACGTAAGCAATCCCCTTGCGGGGCGTCGACGCGAAGCCAAACCGTATACGGAAGTGGCGCGCGCAAAGGGAAGCCTCGAGGCAAGTGCCCTGCTTCAATTAGCTCTTCGATTGTGGGTCGCCAAACGTCGCGATATTGCGGCCCACGCGCGTTCGAGTCCACGATTCCCACCAGCGCGTCAGACTGCCGGTGCAGCATCTGATCCAGAGCCTGCTTGACACTCAAGAGCCAGACCCCCGTTGCGCGTGTCGCCGTATCCTCGGCATGCTGCATCCAAGTTGAAGCGCCCCACGTGCCGATCAGTGAGGTGATGGCTATCACCACAATGAGCTCAATCAAACTAAACCCGCGCTGGCTTTGGTGAGACGTAACGACCAGAGCGCGTCGCACAGCAAGCTGCTCCACTAACGCACCACGAAAGTGAACACGTTGTTATCGCCGGCGGCGCACTGTGCATCGGCAAGTAAAGGGTTGTAGGGCATACCGGGCTCTATCGTTGCGTTCTTGACGATCACGGGCCCGCTGATCCCCGCAATCGTTACCTGCTCTGCAATACGTTGAAGAATTGCCGCCAGACCAGGACACGCAGCCTGATTCACATCACGCAGTGTCAACGCAAAAGCGGTGCCAGACTGCCCTCCCGGCATGGCATGCGGATCCAGATGAATCCCCCCCTTACCTGATGTGCCACCGCCTAAGCCGTGAACCACCCGCGCACCGGGTCCCACCCCACTTACTAGCACCACGCTTGAAGTACGCAACGCATTGGCTAAGACGCCCGTATCGATTCCCGCATAGGGTGCCACACCAAAACCTTGCGTCGTCGCTTTCATTCTTGCTACAAAACGCTGCAATTCTTCAGCAACCCGCGGTACTTTGCTCTCAATGACGTAAGACTGAATTGCTGGAATACCCAGTATGGCAATCAACATGACGATCGTGGTAACAATCGAAATCTCAATTAATGAAAAACCTCTTTGTGCGTGCTGCATGACCACCCCCTAGATACACGAACAATATCAATGCGCATAATGAATACTCAGCGCATGCCTTAACTCGTCAAACACTCTGAAGTGCCAGAACAGCACACCAAGCACAACCGACAATGCAAACAGCAGCAAAGCCCAACGCAAGAAAATGGCCTGCCTGCGAATGCTTTGCAAACTGGTTGCGCCAAGCCGTTCACACGTACGTTCCAACGCCTTATCCAAACCAAACGTATTCACCAGATCAACGAAGTACCACCAAATCTCGGTGTCAATGAGTCCAGAATCGAGGGCCTCAGTGACTGAAGCTCCGCGATCAAGATGCTGAACCATATTCCCCAAATGTGAGGCGAGCCAAGGGTTGATGCGCCTGGATTGCAATAGGAGTGCATGCCTTAAGCGCGTACTCGCACTACCGTGTCGATTAAGAACCACACCCAATAACGATAAAAAGCGAATGCTGTGCACCCGCCGATAAAACAGCCATACGCCCCAGTTATCGAAGCTGTGGCGGGCAGCTCCGATCCAGTTCGGTAAAGACCAATACAAGAGACCGACAAGCGAGAGGGCCAACACCAAAACAAACAGCCACGTGGTGCGCAACAATGTCGCGCATGACTGCAGCGCATTCGTCCAAGGACCAAACAGCTCTTTGGGAACAGCAGAAAACACTTTTGCTAAGTGGTCTGCCGTATACATTGGGATTGACATCAGCGCACCAATTGCAACGAGCACCGCAACAAAGCCGACCAAGACCGTTTGAAGGAATGTCGACTTGGCACGATCGAGCAAGCTCGACACATCCGCAAGCTTTCGGAACGTGGCAACGAGTGCATGGGCACCCATATTCTGTGCATTCTGGATAGCAATCAAATCATCCAGTGGAAATGAACCAAACCAAGTAGCAAAGAGGTCGCCTCCGGACAACGGGTATCGTCTCAGCCAAATATCACTAAGGGCGCCACGGCAATTTCTCTTGCCTATGCGCCGGGCATCATCCTGAAAAATACTGAAGAGTGTTTTTGTTCCGTTCGTTCCGTCAATCAAATCAGCCAAGTAGCGGTAGTAATCGCCGCGTTGCGGATGAAAGCGCCACGCCAGCCATTTCAACCAAAAGGCTTCAAGGACCTCTTTCAAATACCCTTCGCCGCCGAGATCCTCATACTGTTTACGCATCGACACTCCTGCCACTAGATGTCGCCTGAAAGACGCCAAAATGTGTTTCGATTTCTCTTGGATCAATTTGTCCGATGCTCATTTTGTAAAGCGCACATTCAAGCGCTGATTTACCTTGCATCTCAGCGTCGGTGTACGGCGTTTTGGTGCGCGCTAATAGCCAGCGATGCACTGCACCCTGATCACCTCGGCCCAACAAAGCAAAGATTTCTGCATCCTGAGCCATTGAGAGCATCTCTGCGACAACGGTTCGTCCCTTGGTTCCTGAGGCCATCGGAACATCGCTTTGACAATAGCCGCAGCCGACAGCATTACAAAACCGCCACAGGGTGCTCGGAATGCCATAATTCCGTTCAACACTTGAGGCCCAAGTACGCCACCAAGAAACACTCCGATTGATGCTGCGCGCACAAAACAAGGCGCTGGTGCGCAAGAACTGTTCAAAGTTGAGTGCGCAATGCGGGCATACCTCTCGCAAAAGTACTTGATACACGAGAAGCTTGAGCACGCCTGGCGCAGTCAAGAAGTCTCGCGGGATTCCGATAAAACTAGAACATAGTCGTTCAGGTATCAGCAGTGCAGAGCCCGCATGCACCGTTGTATAAAGGCTGACTCCGGTTGCCGCCAGATCCACAAACGCGCGACCCGCTGCTTGATCTCTAATTTCACCGATCAATAAATCGCTCATGGCCGAACGTTTAATGGCCTTAAGCTTTCGGTCGAACGCCGTAAGCCCCTCGTCATGGGCGCTGCGCGCCACCGTATTTTGCAATGCATTTGGTATCGCGTACTCAGCCGGATCTTCCAGCGTGATCACTTTGCGATAACTCGGGATAGACCGCAGCAGCGAGGCGATTGTTGTTGACTTGCCAGAGCCGACGGTTCCAGCAAGAATGATCGCACCTCCCTGCGATAAGCGTGCCGCCTCAAGCGCCTCGATCTGCGAGGGCAGATAGCCAAGCTCGGAAAATGTCGGGGCCGATGCGTGCGAGTCAAGCGGCAGTAAGCGTAGGCACACCGAGGGACCGACATCTGTTGCAAGCGAGGCCCAGCGGATTACATAGCGTCGTCCATCGCACACTCGAACAAACCTTCCCTCCTGCTCGACCGATGGATCGAACACTGCGCCATTTCCACCTTGAACCTCCATCCACGTCACCGCCAACATATCAAGCATCGTCGCAGTAGGGATATGCGCGTAGCGCTCCGGACACACATAGCGACCAGCAATCGTGAACCAAATGCTGGACTCACCCAGATGTCTTTGCACATTTAGATGAATATCGCTAGCCTGCTTGACAGCAGCCCATTCGATGACCTCCGTCATGACCGCACTGAGCGCTCCACTTAGGACGTCGCGCGCACCCGGCTCTTTAACCGCTCTAGGCGACAAGCCGTCACCTTGCGCCACAGCCAAAAATAATGCTGGGGGTAGGACGTATAAGCCAGGATTTGCTAGACGCCGAGACTTGGCTTGTAACAAATCAAACAGTGCGAGAGTTTGATCCTCGTTACGAAACGCCTCCAATACAAAAATACCTACGCTGCCATCGGCAAAGCACACCGGATACATTCTGTTTTGAAGTGGCGCAACGTCGAATTCATGAATCAGCGTCTTGACGAAAGCAGGCTTGAGCAACCTCAACGCGTGACGCGAACTCAATTCAGCAAATGAGCGCTGCGACCAGGAATCGCTTTTATGCTTCATGGACGCGTCATTCCCAAGCAAACAACCTCTGGACTACCCGCCTTTTGCAAATAGACGCAGGGTGGTGCGATGCGCTCAAGCGTGTAGGCACGCGACCGCCCAAGCACTGGCAAGGCGCGCGCCGCACGAAAAACATGAGGCTCCGCATCAATCAGCAGCTCAGCAGTGAGCGACTTTCCTACACCGTATATGGCGAGCAGCAGCGTTTCGCCGTCATTAACAGCAGCAGGACCGGGCCGCTCGAGGGAGCCCACAACGCTACGACGTGCGGCCATCAGGGCCGCCTGCGTATCAAGCCTCAACAACTCATCAAGCGTGACCACCGGACTCGCGTGGTTGGCCCAGGCGCTAGAACCAACCGCGACAAGAGCGATGCTAAAAAAATGAAATAGCCTACTGAACGGTTTCAAATAAGTCTCCAATAAATTGCACAACCAGCTGGCTGCGTGCCACCCCACTGCCTGACATGCCCTCCACACTTAAGCTCAGGTTTCGCCAATGCAGCGGAGAGCTGAGCCCACTCAACGCCGCAACAGAGCGCATCGGACCTTTAATCACAAAGTTGCGCTTTTGCCAGAGGGGCATGGAATCGGGCCGATCGATTGGACCGCCTTGCGCGTCGAGGGGTGCCGTGATGGCTAAACGCGTGGCAACGCCAATCTGCACCAACTCAAACACTGGGCTGACCTGTTGCAGATAACTCATCCAGTCCTCACGTTTATGTCTGACAGCCATATCCAAAGGCGCAGCGGCTTGCTGGACCGTCCAGGTCAGTAAAGCGTGATCCAGATCAAACGGCTGAAACAGCCATCCCTTTGGGGTACTAAGTTCAAGGGTTCGATTAAGCGCCATACGATGTTCACGCTGATATCGCGCGATACAACGCCAGTCCAGGGCCTTTGGCTCACATTGGATTTGCTTGAGCTTCCAGCCAGCCACGTAGATCGGTGCCCGGCACCAGTCCTCCATCACTCGAGCGATATGTGCAGGGGTGTGAATCGGATACGTATCCGCGATGCGTTGCATCACGCCTAGCCAACGCGCAGATGCATCGGGGGCCGACTCAACAACGTGATTCTTTGCCTCTTGCGTTGTGAAAAACAGCACCCCGGGCAAAGCAGCGAAGGCGGTGATCCATAGCAATACTCTGCGCACGACACGCTTGCTCAGCCTTGTTAGGCGGCTGAGCTCCTCTGGACTCGCACGCAGCCACTCTGGCGGCGCAGCGGCATCAAACGCGGACAACCAACACACTGACAACGCTGGAAAACGCTGGGTGAGCAACGCAAGGAGCTCCTGGGCTTCCTCTGCGCTAGAAAACCATTTATCTGTCTGAACAAGTACAGTACCTTCGTGCGCTGCAACCACCCAGAAACCAAACTCGTTGTGAGGCAGTACGCATGCGATGCTGCCGCTCGCGTGTGTCCGTGCGTACTGCATCGCGGCAGAATGCAACCAAGGCTTGCGCTGCAGTTTGGCATCTATTACCTTGCCGTAGCCTAGCACCGCGCCAGGCTCTGCTCCAATCAAGTAGTGCGTTGCATGCAGCATACGTGCTCGCTCCCGCCCAACTTGTGAGGGTCGACCGCCCACCAGAGGCGTCCACTGCAGCCCGAATACGAAACACGTATCGCCATGGAGTGCAATGACGCGCAAGGGTTCTTTATCAGATGCCGCAAGGCTGTGCTGTGATTGCGCCACGCTAAAAACCCTCTTCGACTTGCGCAGTCAGCATCATGAGCGTCGCCGTACGTCCGCGTTTTAGACGATCGCCGCCACCGAATGCCAATGGCGCATCTGCGCTGAGACGCGCGCGATCTGTCGAATCGTTCTGCGCATCAAATCCAGAGATCAGCATAGGCTGTCCAGCCTTCAACGCCACTTGTTGCACGGTCCCGTGTCCGTCTATTGTGATTTGCTGTATCTGAAGACGATTGCTATCCTGACCCACAACAATAGACTTAAGCGGTTGAGCGACGGTATTGTCATAGGCCACTGACAGCAAAATCTGACCATCCTCTTGAACGTCCGGCAAGAGCGTCAAAAATGCACCGACCGTCTCCTCTTTTTGTGTGACTGACACCGAAGGCGCAGTATTGCCAAGAACTGCATGTCCCTGGGCAGCATTCACTGAAGACTTAACTTGGTCTATGTACGTAAAGGTCGTTCGCACCGCATGCGTAACAGGTCTACGGTTAAGCGTCAAAACAGGAATCGTGACGTGGCGTTGAACAGTTCCGTATTTTGAGAGCGCACTCAATACTGCCTGTGTGCGTGCTGCAGCTGAACTTGCTGCCACACGCGCTTGTGTGCTGGCAACCGAGGCGCCAGCAGCCGAGCTTGCAAGACTTGCGGCCAGTTTGCCGTGGGCAAAGACGGTTTCCCAGTCTAATCCGAGCTCTGAATCTTCGTTCGTTGTAATCGTAATTTCTTCAAAAATGAGTCGTATGCGTTTGGTTAGAATCCGGTTTTCTCGCTCCAGATATTTGGATACCTCAGTTAAGGCTTCAGGGATGTCCGTAATAACGACCGAGCTGGATGCACCCGGTTGCGCAGCAATCACGGCCGCACGGCTCAAGAAAGGTTCGAGCCGGCTCTTGACTGCATCCATCACATGTTGGGTCGAGCCCGTTAAGGCGGTACGGGAGGAGTGGTCAAAACCACCGCCCTTCGCACTGACGTTGCGACCCAAACGCGCGTCTGCCTGGGCAGACAAGCTGAGCACACGCAAATCGAAGACCTTCGTTTGTGTGCGAAAAAATTCGATCGCACGGTCGTGGTAACGCCAATGTACAGACAGCCGACGTGACACGGCATCCAGAACGTCACTGAGTCGATGCGATCCCTGCAATAACGAGACTGTATTGGGCATCCCTGTGGAGTTTCCGACATGTGTGATGGTTAGACGCGGCAAGAAGTTTTCAGCAGGTAATAAGACCTCGGGCTTGACCCGCACTGCGATACCCGTTGCACGCGTAATCCGTTCGGCAAAAGTCGGCAAATCAATCTGTCCATCGCGATACATCAATGTTGTATCTATATTCGCGCGCAGCGCTGCGGGCAACGTAAACTCCCGAGCCAGCGGCACAGCGCGACCCACTAGCCAAGGGCGATTCACTTGCTGCGCACGATGTTTCTCGTCTTTCTGAGTCGCGACGCGTTGAAACTGCTGGTGCTGCTGTACGACCTCAGACTGCCCTTTGGTTGCGACATCCACTTGATCAAGTAGGCGCTTGTGTAGGGCGCATCCTGGGAGCAAGAGTAGTTGGCCTAGCGCGAGCACGAGTGACAGATGCAACCTCATACCTGTACGCCCTGCTCTACGGTTCGGTCACAATGCTCTGACACAGGCACCACACGCAGCACCCGATTCGAATAGAAGCAAGGTTGCAGTGGTCGATCAGATAACTCTGTTGCGCTGACGAGTGCACGGACGGAATCAACGAAGTCGTCTGTAAACTCAGCGCCCGCAGTGAGTGGAATATCGACATCAACCACCCAGTGATCCGGTTGAAACCGCCATCCTCCGATCGAAGCCCAGCGGCCCAACGCTTGCCGAAGGTGCTGGTCCTTTGGCGTAACGGCATACACTGCCGTTGTGGTAACCGGCGCCGCGTCTACAGGGGGTGTCGGGACACTAGGTGCCGTCGGGGCGACGACCACGCGGCGAGCTCTTGCCTGACGCGTCCCCGCGCGAAACTGTAATTGCGACCATTGCCCCTCGACGACGGTATAGGGTCCTTGCTGGCGGTAGGACAACACGCGCTCGCCCCGGTCATCCAACCCAATCAGTGCAGGCAAGATCTGCCGAGGACCCCACTGCAGCCAAGTCCGTGAAGCATCCGAGAATATTTGTAGCGGGGCGACCGAGCGATCACCAGAAAGTCGCCAGCCAAAATCAAGTTTGCCTACTGGGCTCTGGAATTCGGCTTGGTTCTGAGGGCCCGTATCAACCCATGTCTTCATGCACGCGGTGATACCCAGGCACGAGAGTAAAAGAAGACTTCGGAGAGATATCGTCCACATAGTTTGTCGCACAAGAGGAAACAAACGCTATGGTGACTTGGAGCGACCACACGTGACAATTGTGACGGACACGCATGGATGAAAGAGACATAAAAAAAGGGAGCAACCTGTGCTCCCCTATTTTTCCTAAAAACTGCGCAATTAACGACGTGCAGGCGCAACAGGTTTTGCTGGTGGCAATCCTTCGTTCGCAATACGCACCGACGTCTCTTGAGCCATCGTGAGCGCGGCCACGGGTGGTGTCTTGCCAGACAGAGCAGCATCTAATTCGCCACTCAGGATGGGTTCGATACGCGGATAGTTACGCAACCGAAATCCACGGCTATTTTTATCATTGACTGCACGCATGCTGTCAACGACTTGTTTCGCGCCTGGAATGCGGTCATAGAAACCACTTTCGCTTGAGCGAAAGGCAGCGTCAGTCAACGGAAGAAAACCTGTCCGCTGGTGCCAAGCTGTCGCAATTGCAGGCTCAGCCAAGAAGCCTAAGAACGCCATGGTTGCCTTGTTGTGCTCTTTGCTTTGACCTGCAGTTGCCCACAGCGCAGACCCACTCACAAACGGGCTGCCTGCCTTGGGTATGACTTGATCATAAAAAGGCATCGGTGCAACACCGAAGCTCAGACCTCGGGTGTTTTGCATTTGCGCGAGTGCGCCAGAGGTTGTGGTGATCACAGCGCAGCGGTTTTCAGCAAACATACGATCCGCTTCGTTGCTGTTACCGTTATGCATGAGCAACTCGGAGCGCTTCCAGCTCACCATGATCGAGATGTGTCGCATAAAAACGGCATCGGAAAGATTCAGCTGCGGTGCGCGCGCGTTATCCAAACCGTTTGTTGGAGTCACGTAAAGCGCACCATTAATGGGAGCGAGGTTCTCAAGATGGGTGTTCACTTGATGACTGATGGCAAAAGGACACTCGTAGTGAGCCTTATCTCGTAAAGCAAGCAAATGGTCTTGCAATGCTGGCCAGGTCTTTGCAGGCTGCGCAGGATTCAAACCCGCCTTCTTATACCCATCCACGTTGTAAAACATGACTGGAATCTCGGCCATAAAAGGAAATGCTGTCAGTTGACCTTTTGCATCACGCATAAACCCAGTGGTTTGATTCAAAAACCACTTCGAATCCTTGATCGGATACTGTTTGAGCAGCTGATGCAAAGGGACGATTTCTTTGTGTTGCGCAATGATCTCTGGAGAACGGTTGTCCTCAAGCTGAATTAATGCGGGCTTTTTCTTGGCAAACGCAGCGCGCGCTTGCTCGCTACGCAGAGCAGCTTGATCAGGAAAAGCTTTCAGAACGACTACAACATCACGTTGGTCGCCGTTGAATTGCTTGGTTAACTTTTCGAACTCGCTTTTGTGTGTCGCACGCAAGGTGTGCCAAACTTCAATTTCGACGGGATTCGCAACGACAGCACCGCTGAACAAACAGCTAAGACTGAGGACTGCAGCAATACGATTGAGAAACGTCACGCTAGACTTCCTATTGAGAAAAGGCTGAACTGCGGAATAACAGTTATTTTAATGCGGCTAAATCGGCTTCGGACGTAAATGAATCAGCAAAAAACGCATCGTCGGGCAACTTGCAGTGCGCGACAAACTCCCGGCGTGCAGAGTCGACCACAATGGGTGCGCCGCAGGCATACACCTGATGTCCGGCCAAATCGGGAAAATCTTCCATGACGGCCTTGTGCACAAAGCCGGTTCGCCCCGTCCATGCATCTTCGGCAAGTGCATCAGAGATAACTGGAACATAAGTGAAATTAGGAATGGTCGCAGCCCAACTCTGTGCGAGTGCGTGCATGTAGAGGTCGGCCGGACGACGCCCCCCCCAGTACAGCGTCACTGGGCGCTTGATGCCCTGGTGCACCATATGCTCAATGATGGCTTTGATTGGAGCAAAACCTGTGCCACTTGCAAGCATCACAATCGGCAAGTCGCTGTCCTCACGTAAAAAGAATGAACCTAAAGGCCCTTCTATCCGCAAGATCTCGCGCTCTTTCATCTGGGTGGCACCCACACCAAACACGTGATCTGTGAACAAACCACCAGGCAAATGACGAATATGCAATTCAAGCGCGGCAGCCGAGTGAGGCGGATTCGCCATCGAATAGCTACGGCGCTTACCGTCCTTCAGAATCAGTTCGACATACTGACCAGCATAAAACTTAAACATCTCGGTTGCCGGCAATTGAAGCTGCAGGACCGCAACATCAGCGGCCGGACGTGTCATGGAAGTTACCCGGGACGGCAGTTTACGGACCTGAATATCGGAGGCCAAACGAATTTCGCGCGACTCGACCACAAGGTCGCTTGTCGCACGTGCCTGGCAAAGCAAGGTGTAACCCGCCTCACGTTCTTCTGGGCTGAGCACAACCTCTGCACTGGGAACGGGTTGTATAGAGCCTGAAACAACTTTTGCTTTGCAGGTCGAGCAAGCGCCGCTACGACAGCTATAAGGCAAGAGAATGCCCGCGGCTAAGGCCGCATCCAAAACGGTCTGCTCTGGAGTCACCGTAAATTGATGTTGGCTGGGTTGAATAGTGACTTGAAACGTCATGAGTCTGACTGCCCTAAAAGATTCAGAGATACATTGCTGCGCATTTTACTTTCAAAGAACAGGTGAAAGCACCGGGTTTTTAGAACGAATGTCTAGCAGCTTACCCTTGCGAGCACGCTTAGAGAGATATTCACCTAGCTGAGCCCCCGCCACCACATCTTCAACTTGTTTGTTTCGGTAGAGACCGACCACCCGCATCCCTGCCTTGGACAACGGAACACACTGCGCCAACTTGTCTGGTGCATCGATACCCATCAGAATCGTTCCACGCCCCCCGGAGCCAAGCGTCTTGACCTCGTCGAGCGGGATCACTAGCAGGCGCTGACGGGTTGACATCAAGGCCAGGTTAATCGCCCCCTCAAACACGGGAACCGGACGTATCAAAGCATCCTTATCCTCAAGTGTGATGAACTGCTTGCCAGCACGCTGCCGCGAGACCATATCCGATACCTTTGCGATAAAGCCGAAGCCTTGCTCAGTCGAAAAGAGAAAGCGCGACTCAGCGCTGGCAGCGAGCATGTGCTCAATTTGGCTCCCAGGTGCCAAATCAATCATGGAGGTCACCGGCGCGCCATCACCACGGGCAGACGGCAAGCCTGACACGGCGACCGTCTAAGCCCGTCCGTTAATGCCTAACGCAATCAATGTGTCAGTGCTACGGCTTTCAAAGACGCCG
>CAMCWG010000060.1 GCA_945882005.1 Bordetella parapertussis | reverse complement strand
CGATTGCGACGGATTTCATGTCCGGGCTCCAACGTTTTGATGGGGTGTTGCGGCAGCAGCAACACGATGACTTAAGTAGGTGCCAAGTGCGACTAAGGTAATGGCAATGACACTTAGTGCTGCGCCAGGCCCACGACCAGCGATCGATTGAAAGTAAAGATAGATACCGTAGGACATAGGCGCCATGCTTTCTTTGCTAGTCAACAGAATGGTTTCTGAAATTTCTGCAGCTGCTGTGATGAAGCTTGTGACGAATCCGGCGAGAAGGCCACCCATCATGAGAGGCAGAACAATGCGTCGAATAATGCGCCAGCGACTCGCGCCAACATTCTCTGCCGCCTCTTCAAGTGCAGGGTGTACCTGCGTCAGCGCGGCCATACAGGATCTCAGCGCGTAGGGTAGACGTCTGACCGAATAAGCTAAGACGAAAATCAACCAACTTGCAGTCAAAGCTCCCGCACCAAAGGGGAGCTCGATTCCTCGAAATGTGCGAAGGTAACCAATGCCTAAAACTAAGCCTGGCATCGCTAAAGCAACCGTCACAAGATGATCCAAAATTTGTCGACCAGGAATTTGGGTACGGATCACAATGTAGGCAATCGCTGCTCCCAAGATGACATCGATGACAGCTGCGAGACCGCAATACAGAATTGTGTTCCAGATCATCTGTTTCGCATCACCAAAAATAGTAAGGTAGTGTGCGAAGGTAAAGTGCTCTGGAAGAATACTGAAGCTCCAAACCTTAAACAGAGACATCAATAAAATTCCCAGATGCGGCGATAGGACGAGCATGAGTATGCCAATGATCCAGCCATACGCCATCACACTTTGCCACGATGTCAGCTTGCGTTTTGGGGCCTGCGCGCCACCACGTGAAATCAATGCGTAGTCGCGTCTCTTGACGAACCACCAAGATCCCCCCATTGCGGCAATCGAAAATAGTACGAGTATGACGCAGATAACGTAACCGATTGGATCTTCAATCCCGATTGATGTGACGCGTAGATAGGCCTGCGGCGCAAGCATATTTGTCACGTTTAAGACGAGCGGCGTACCGAGGTCATCAAACACCTTGATGAACACAAGCGATGCGCCTGCGATATAGCCGGGTAGTGCGAGTGGAAAGATAATCTTGCTAAACAACCGCCACCCCGATGCACCGAGGTTCTGGCCTGCCTCTTCCATAGACGAATCAATCGTCGCGAGTGACGCAGAAAGATTGAGTAGGATAAATGGAAAGTAATGCAGCGTTTCCACAAAAATGATGCCACTCAAGCCCTCCATAACGGGAATGCTGAAATCAAACAGGTCCATCAAAATAAGATTGACTGCACCTGACCGCCCGAAGATCAGCTGCATTGCAGCTGCACCTACGAAGGCTGGCATGACTAGAGGCAATACGCCCAGGGTCTGGATTAATACTGCTCCACGAAACTGAAAGCGCATCGTCAGGTACGCAAGCGGAATGGCGATCAGGGTGGCACCAAGCACCGTCATTCCTGCGACAAACAAGCTGTTCGCAAATGATTCTCGCATTAATGAGATTTCAAAGAATGCAAAGAAGTGAGAGAGTGTTAGCCCCCCATGCCCGTCAGCAAAGGCGGTGTAAACAACTGAGACAATGGGGCTGATAAGAAAGACAGCTAAAAAAACCGCAATCGCTATCGCGATTGCGGTTAAGCCAATGCTATGACGTTTCAATGCAGACTCGACTACTTAGCGGAATTAGCGAGGGTTGTTGCACGTGCGTAATTTGCTTTTGCGCGTGTCGCCCACTCTTCTTCGATTTTGGCCTTTGCCCGGGAGGCTTCAGCATCCGATTTTTTGCTCTTAAATAGAGCGAGCAACGTTTTGTCCTGAATTTGCTTTTCATCGACTGCCGGAGAGAAGGCGAGCTGTCGCGCTTCGTCGAGTTGAGCATTTGCCTTGCCGCCTAGGCGCTTTTCAGCGTCGTGAATGGCTTTTGTCGCAGCGACAAGCTCTTTGTGCCGGAACGTAATCATTTGGTCAAAGAGTGATCGCACGACCATGTAGCGCGCTTCCGAAAGCTGCGAATCAAAATTCACCTTCGCTTGAATCGTACCGCTAAACGGATTGGGATAACCAGCAGGTGCCTTGCTGTAAGTTGCTGGGAGGACTGGCAAACGACTAATTTGCTTCTCAAGAAGCAGTTGCTGTCCTTCTGGTGACAGAGTGAACTCAATGAAGCGTTTGCCAGCGTCAGGCGATTTTGCACCGTCAATCAAGGCGATATTGGCCGGAACAATTGAAGTGACCGAGGGGTATACAAACTCGACCGGCATGCCTGAATTCTTTGCCGCTAAACCGAAAAAGTCGATGACTAAGCCGATGCCGAACTGACCATTTGAGACACCATCCGGAACACCGAAGCTGCGCTCGGTAATCGCGGCACAGTTACCGCTAATAGCCATAATTTGTGCCCAGCCCTTCGTCCAGCCTTCGCCCTGAAGAATGGTTTCAACAGTCAGGTGCGTCGTCCCAGAACGAGAAGGGCTCGAGGTGGCTACGTGACTAAAGTAAACAGGCTTGACCAAGTCCGCCCACTCTTTAGGTGCGGGTAGCTTGTTTGCTTTCATGTAACGGGTGTTCCACATCAAGCCATAGCCTGCCAGGGCTTGACCACGATAGAACCCCTTTGGGTCATTGACAGGATAGTTGCCAATCTTGGCGGGAATCTCTGGATTTCCGGGACCGATGTTCACCAGTATTTTCTGCTGAGATAAGACCTCAAATGCGTCAGGTGCAGACGCCCAGAAAATCTCCGCACGTGAGCCAGGGGCTTGTTCGCGTACGTAGGCGATACCAGCGGCCGTGTTTTTGTTAAGAATTTCAACGGTATCTGAGGGATATTTTGCCTCATAAGCCTTCTTGTACGCTGTCGTGAGCTCTTTTGGGAAAGACGTCACAACTGAAATGGTCTCTGCATGTAACGCACACGGCGTAGCGAGGGCAATGGCGAGCGTGGTGAGAATTGAACGTGGTGTGAGAAGTAGCATGGCGGTCTCAAGGTAGTCGATACAATAGGTTTGCTTGCGAAGTGTAGGTGATCAAGCGTAGGAATGGTAACAGGGCAATCCCTTGTTTTATTTGAATTTCCTCTTATAAAAGCATTGTTTAGGTTGAGTTTCGAGAGCCATCATGACCTCGCCATTGAAAATCGGAATTAGCGTTTGTTTGATGCCACCAGACCCTGACCGGTCTACCGCGGCAAGCAAGACTTTGCAGTACGTGGAACAGTCCAATGCTCAGTGGGTACACAAGGGGGGAGCCTTACCCGTGCTTATTCCCGCATTGGCTGAGTCTTCAATCGAAAAGAGCGACTATTTTGAACAATACGCGGCAATGCTCGATGGCCTCGTGTTGCACGGCGGGGCTGATGTGTGGCCGGGGCACTACGGACAGACGCCGCTCAAGCCCGAGTGGGGTGGTGACGCTGTACGTGATCGTCATGAGATCAACCTAATGCGTGCTTTCGTTGCGGCCGGGAAGCCCGTGTTCGGTATTTGTCGGGGGATGCAGCTCATTAACGTCGCCTACGGCGGGACGTTGCACCAAGATATTCCTACCCAGATCCCCGGGGCAGCTAACCACCGGGATCGTCCATTGTATGAACATCAGTTTCACGACCTGACCATCGTTAAAGGAACCAAGCTGGCGGCGCTCATGCCAGGGGTCAATACCTGCAAGGTCAATAGTATTCACCACCAATGTATTGACCAGTTAGCCGCCGACTTTGAGGTTGAAGGGCTGAGCACTGAAGATGATGTGATCGAAGCTATTCGGCATAAACACTTACCCTACCTCGTAGGGGTACAGTGGCATCCTGAGTTTTACGCAGGAATGCCGGGGGTACTGAACGACGATTTGCTGAGAGCAGAATTCTTTGCCCGCTGCCGCGATGTTCAATTATTATGATGACGCTCTTTGATTAGGACGCGGTCCTTCAAAGAAATATAAAAATAAAGGAAACATAATGAGACAAATATTTAAGCGTGGCGTTGCGACGCTCCTATCTTGTGTGGCCCTGTCTTGCGGCGTGGCGCTAGCGCAGTCTTACCCCTCACGACCGATTACGATCGTCGTACCTTACGGTCCTGGCAGCGGTAACGATTTGATTGCCCGCGAGATCGCGCAAAAGTTGACCGGTATCCTGAATACGACAGTGGTTGTCGAAAACAAGGCGGGTGCGACCGGCAATATCGCGACAGACTATGTTGCGCAACAAAAACCGGACGGCTACACCATCTTTTTGACAAGTACGAGCGGCATTATTAATCAGGTCTCTAATTCGGCGGTTAAAACCGATTTGTCGAAAGATTTTGAATCGATCGGCTTTGCTGCAGGCCTACCGTATGTTGTTGCAGTACCCCCTGCGGTCGCTGCCAAATCGCTAAGTGAGCTGGTTGCTTTGGCCAAAGCGAATCCAGGTAAGTTGAACTACAACGGGCCTTCCGGCAGCGTATCGGACTACCTCGGTTCGATGCTCAAGGCAGCTGGTAATCTTGATATGGTGATGATTCCCTACAAGAGTACATCCGATGCCCAAGTAGATGTTCTGGCGGGAAGAATTCAAGTTTGGTTCACGACTGCCCCGTCAGCGGTTGGTCTTGCACAGAGCGGCAAGGTGCGTGTACTTGCTGTGACAGGAGATAAACGTTTAGCCAAACTGCCCGACGTTCCCACAGTAAAAGAAGCGGGTATTCCCAAAATGTTTACCGAAGTGTCTTTTTTCTTTGTGGCTCCAGCGGGTACCCCTAAGGACATTGTTACGAAGCTGAATACGGCAATTACGACAGCGCTCAAAAATAAAGAGACAGAGGAGCGCTTGGCAAATATATCTGTCCAAACAAAAATTGGGTCGCCCGACGAAGTGAATGCGCACATCAAGCAAGAGATGGCCAAATGGTCCGCGGTCATAAAAGCGGCGGCAAAACCTTAGTCACTGGTCAAACAATTTCTAAAGGAGAGCGACCTTGGACGGTTGGAGAGCAAGATTAGGATTTTTATTGCCGCCTGGAAATCCAAATGTGGAGCCTGAGTTGATTTCGATGGCTCCTAAAGGTGTGTCTGTACATTTTGGCCGGATGATCGCACGTGGGGTCACGGGCGACCACGCTGGGCAGGATGCCCGCACGCGCTGCCAGTTAGATCACATTGATGAGCAAACAGAAATGTTGGCGCACTTGCGACCGCAGGTTATCGCCCTGGCGCATACCGCATCAAGCTACATGCTTGGCCGGGAAGGTGAAATCGCTCTGACTGCGCGCCTTGAAAAGCAATATGACATTCGTTTTACATCGGCGTTTGTCAGTGTCGTTGCAGCGATGGCAGAGCTGGGTGTAAAGAAGGTTGCGCTTGGAACGCCTTACGCAGAAGCGCAAACGTTGGCAGGCAAAGCTACCTTGGAAAGTTACGGCTTAAAGGTCGTTAATTATCGGCGCCTGGAGAATGTTCGTAATATTTATGAAGAGACGCCAGCTCGAGCGTATGCGTTGGCAAAAGCTGCTAACACGCCTGAGGCGGAGGTGATATTTTTGAGTGGTGTTGGAATGCCCACCGTCGAAGTGTTAGATGCACTTGAAAAGGACATCGGTAAGCCGGTAATCTCCAGCGTGGCCGCAATGATGTGGAACTGTTTGCGTATTGCAGGCGTGCAGCCTGTTGTGCCTGGTTATGGCTGCTTGCTTGCAGGCAAATGATAGCCATCGCAGTTTTTTTGGAGGTCGTGCGTGGTTGAGCGCGGATTGAATTTGCTCTGGGTTGTGCTAGGTTTGGCGACGATGGCCAACGCCTGGTCGCTAGGCCTGTTCGGCTCTATGGGGCCCGATAGCGGCCTTTTTCCGATGATTTGTGGTGTCATCATCACGCTGTGTGGCTTGATGCTCATGATCAGTCGGTCTACGCGAGTGGTCAATCCTGACTGGCCTGCCTCAACGGGGCGTCGACGCATACTTGGGGTTCTTGGCGGACTGATTGGGTTGACAGTGGCGCTGCCCTACCTAGGCTTTGCAATTTCAAGTGCATTGACTACTTTTGTGTTGCTGCAAACAGTAGAGCGTTCAAGAGTTCTTGAGTCTGTCATTCTGACGCTAGTCTCGGTCTCTGTGATCGTCTATGTCTTTGGTCATTTGCTTGGCATGTCATTGCCTCGTGGTCCTTGGGGTTGGTGATGGAGGCAATCAATGGCCTAGCGATGGGATTTTCGGTGTTGTTTACACCTGAAAACTTGTACTTCTGTTTCCTGGGTAGTTTGGTTGGGACCTTGGTTGGTGTTTTACCTGGTATTGGGCCTCTCGCGGCGTTGGCGCTGCTCTTGCCCGTTACCTTTCAGATGTCTCCGGTCGCAGGGCTTGGGATGTTGTGCGCGATTTTCTATGGTGCGATGTACGGAGGCTCGACAACTTCGATTTTGGTGAATATACCGGGCGAGGCTGCATCAGTCGTCACAGCGCTCGATGGACATGCGATGGCTAAACAAGGCCGTGCGGGCGCAGCACTCGGTATGGCAGCGATCGGTTCGTTTATCGCAGGCACCATTTCCTTGGTGGCTTTGACTTTCTTTTCACCCTTATTAGCTTCTGTCGCAATTAGTTTTGGTCCGCCCGAAAACTTTGGATTGATGGTGCTTGGGCTTGTTTCGACTCTCTACATGATCGGTGGGTCTAAGGTGAAGGGCATCCTGATGATTGCCCTCGGGTTTCTTGCCGCAACCGTTGGAATGGACATCGTTAACGGACAAGATCGCTTTACGTTGAATAACGTGAACCTAGCGGGCGGGATCGAGATTTTGTCCGTCGTGATCGGCCTGTATGGCGTAGCGGAAATTCTCGCGAACTGTGAAACGATCGTAAAGAACCAGTTACTTGCAGAAAAAGTGCGAGGACTTTGGCCTTCATTCAGCGACTGGAAGGCATCCTGGAAGCCCATGATGCGCGGTAGTTTTTTGGGCTTTTTCCTCGGACTTGTTCCCGGTGGAGGGCCAGTAACGGCGTCGTTTGTGTCCTACACACTCGAGAGGCGTTTGGCAAAGAACCCTGAACGATTCGGCAAAGGGGCGATCGAAGGCGTCGCAGGCCCCGAGGCCGCGAATAACGCAGCCGTTTCTGGGGGCATGATCCCATTGTTTACATTGGGTATCCCTGGCAATGCTGTTACGGCTTTATTGCTGGGTGCATTGGTGATTCAAGGCGTACAGCCGGGGCCAACCTTCATCACACAGCGACCAGATTTATTCTGGGGAGTGGTCGCAAGTATGTACGTAGGCAACGTCTTTTTGCTGCTTCTAAACTTACCCCTGATCGGGTTATGGGTACAGTGCCTCAGGGTGCCATATCGGGTATTGTTTCCTTTGATCTTGCTGTTGGCCGTTGTTGGAACATACTCCGCAAATAAAAACGTTTTCGATTTGTGGGTCATGCTTGGTTTTGGCATTGTGGGCTATGTCCTGCGTAAACTGCAGTATGAGTTTTCACCATTCTTAATCGCGTTTGTTCTGGCGCCAATGCTTGAACAATCGTTACGGCAGTCCTTAGTGATGTCGCCACACGGAATGTTGATTTTTGCTGAGAGGCCGATTGCGGCCTGTTTGATTGGTATAAGTTTGATTTTGGCAGTGCTAGTTTTTCGTCAACGAAAGTTGAATCAACCCGTAGGAGACATATAAATGAAAATGATCCACTCTTTTATTAGCGTGCTCGCTGCAGCCGCCTCGGCAACAGCTATGGCACAAGTATCACCTGATGTGGCGAAGCTAAAGCCAAAGGATTTTCCAACGCAGTCAATTGAGTACACCGTCGTGTACCCAGCTGGCGGCGGGATGGATCTCACGGCGCGTCAGCTCGCAAAATATGCCGAGCAAGTCAGTGGTGACAAGATCCTGGTGAATAATCGTACCGGTGGTGCGGGCATGGTTGGACATGCCTACCTCGCAACACAAGCTAAGCCCGATGGTTATACGGTAGGCATTCTGGCCAATCTGGTTTGGGGTGACGCGATGCTGCGCGGCAAGGACAAATGGTCCTTGTCGAATCTGGAGACTATCGCCTACATCAATAGCGACGCACTTGCCTGGGTGTCTGCCACGAAGGGACCCTTCGCTGGTAAGTCGGCTAAAGAAATCGTTCAGGCAGCCAAGGATAAGCCAGGTACCGTGCGCGTTGCGATTGTGCCAGGCAGTATGTGGGAGTACCTGATAGACCAGATTGAAGCTGCGACCGGGGCAAAGTTCCTTCGGGTGCCGTTCCAGGGCGGTAAACCTGGCATTGTTGCCTTGTTAGGTGGAAACGTCGACATTGCACAAGGTTTTTACGGTGAGTTTGAGAGTTATTTGCAGGCTAATCAGGTCAAGCCAATTGCTGTTGCCAGTAGTAGTCGTCTTAGTAATATGAAGGATGTGGCGACCTTCAACGAAATCTTCGGAACTAAAGACATCGTCTGGAACATCATTCGTTTAGCTGTCGTGCCTAAAGGTACGCCTGCCGATCGCAAAGCCTACTTGGCCGCAATGATTAACGCCGCGGTACGTACACCAGCCTTGACAGCAGAGTTTGCAAAGTTGGGTGCATATGCTGATCCGCTCTTGACCAACCCGGCAACCGCCACAGCGGAGCTTGATAAGATGGCGCAGGCTGAGCGTGCGTTCTATGTCAAAACAGGGCGTTTGAAGTAAAGCTCTTTAAAGTGACATCATCGCTACTTTCTGAACCGCTTGTCCTAGCCGGCAAGCGGTTGCGTAACCGCGTTGCGCATGCCTCAATGACAACGCATATGGGATATCAGTCCCAGGTCAGCGATCGTCAAATTCAGTATTACGAGAACCGCGCCAAAGGTGGCGCGGCACTTATTGTTACTGAGCCGTTGCTCATGGCACCTCATCAAACAAACCCTGCTCGGATTCGGGTTTGGAACGACGACAACTTGGGCGGACTAAAACGTTGGGCCGATGCGGTTGAAAGCCACGACTGTAGGCTACTCGGTCAAATACAAGATCCTGGTCGAGGCCATCACGATGCAGGCCGGAACTACAGCGCACTTGCGCCCTCAGCCTTGCCGGATGATTTGAGTTGGACAATGCCGCATGCATTGACCGGAAGTGAAATAAAAAACTTGATTGCAGATTTTGCGTTGTCTTCAGTGCGGCTGCAACGCTGTGGGTTTAGTGGAGTCGAGCTGTCCGGAGCGCATGGACATCTCTTTAGTCAGTTCATGTCGCCCTGGTCTAACCGACGGTCCGATGAATACGGCGGTGATTGGGAAAATCGCACACGTTTTGTGCGTGAGCTGGTCTCAAGCATTCGGGACTTGTGCGGGCGCCACTTCATTATTGGCTTGAAGCTGCCAAGCAATGACGGTATTCCGAACAGTATTGGGCCGGAGGAGGCCGCCATCTTGGCGGACTTCTTTACGCGTTCAAAAGAGGTTGATTATGTTTGTTTTGCTCAAGGCGCTCACGCACGATCGCTTGAGACGCACGTACCCGACCGAAACGGACCTAACGTTCCTTATATCGGTCTGATTAAAAAGCTGAAAGCATCGTGCAATGATGTTGCGGTCATGGCCTTGGGGCGAATTACGGACCCGGCTGAAGCCGAGGGGATATTGACGCGAGGCGACGCAGATCTAATTGGGATGGGGCGAACGCTTTTGGCTGATCCTGCCTGGTACAACAAGGCGATGCAAGGGCGAACCAACGATATCCGCTACTGCATTTCGTGTAATACCTGTTGGGATACCATCATTACTTATGGTGAACCGCTCGCGTGCGTCAATAACCCGCGGGTCGCGGAGAAGAGAGAGGTCGACTGGTGGCCCAAACCAGCAAAACGTAAGCATCGCGTTGTTGTTGTCGGATCAGGAATTGCTGGGATGGAAGCGGCCTGGGTTGCTGCAGCGCGCGGACATTCGGTGACTTTGTTGGGGACTGGATCGGATGTTGGGGGTAAGGCTCGGCTGCGGGCCCAGCTTCCCGGGGGCGAGACGATTACCAGTATTTATGACTATCAGATGGTCTGTGCGCAGAGGGCGGGTGTAGATATCCGTCTTGGTATGCGCGCTGAGTTGCACGACATTCTGTCTCTCAATCCCGATTCTGTCATCCTGGCGACTGGTGGCACGATGCACCGGCCAGAATGGGTCCCTGAGGAAATCGCACGCGAGGGTTGGGTTACCGATCTCCCAAATGCCATGCAAGATGTTGTGAAGCTTTCTTCTCGTCAGGCGGGGACTGCAGTCGTTTTCGATATGGACCACACCGAAGGCACCTACGCTGCGGTGGAGCTTTTGGCACAACGATTCGAAAGAGTTGTCTTGATGACACCTCGGGCGCTGATTGCACAAGATGAATCATTAGTAACGCGACAGGGAATTTTGCGTCGGCTATCGATGGCAAGAGTTGAGATGCTGTTGCTGAGTGAGCCGGTGTGGTCCAGTGAATTTGAGGATGGGGTGCTTGAGTACAAGAATGTCTACAACGGAGATCTCGGTCGGATCGAGAATATCTCCTTCTTGTCGTATTCGACCCCGCGCGCCGCAAATGTTGATCTGGTTGAGCCACTTAAGGCATACGATCTTGAGCTATATCTTGTAGGCGATTGTCGTGTGGCGCGAGGACTAATGGGCGCAACACGGGATGGCCACAAGGCAGGTGAATCTGTAGGTAGGTATATTAACTTTAGAAAGGAGATGCCAATGTCGAGCACCACCGTACGTAATATTGACGTAGATACTGCACTCAAGGCGATTAAGGCTGCACGAGAAAAGGCGAGCGTCCTAAAAGTAAATATGTCCATCGCTGTATGCGATGCTGCGGGCCATCTTAAGGCGTTTGTTCGAATGGACGGCGCCTCTCTGATCTCGCTTCAAATTGCGCAGGATAAGGCACATACAGCGATATCAGGTGGGATCCCTACGCACAAATGGCACGAATACATTAAAGATGACGCGCCCTTGATTCATGGCATTGTGCACACACCCAGATTCATTATTTTTGGGGGTGGCTACCCGATCATGGAGAATGGGCAGATGATTGGAGGCATTGGCTTGAGCGGTGGTCATTATTCTCAGGACATGGAATGTGCTGAGGCAGCGCTCAAGGCGATTGGTCTTCCTGACTAGGTTTTTTAAAAAAATCTAGGCATCCAAAGAGCGATATCTGGAAACACTGCTAGTAGGACTAGCAAGGCAAGCATTGCAAAAACAAAAGGCAATGATCCCACAATGACTGGGGTCATTGAGCCGCTCGAGCGAAGGCTTTGTACAACAAACAGATTTAAACCGACTGGCGGCGTGATCAAGGCTGCTTCAACGAGTACGATGATGATGATTCCGAGCCAAATAGGGTCATAGCCTAACGCAATCATGACGGGTGCAACGATCGGAATCGTTGTTATCATCATCGATAGTGTTTCCATGAAGCACCCGAGTACCAAATAAAATATCACAAGGATCACTAGCATCCATTGCGCAGAAACGCCGAGTCCCGATATTGCATTGGTCAATGCCGTCGTTAAGCCTGTAGCAGACATCACGAAGTTCAGAAAGCTTGCACCGATCACGATAAGCATAATCATTGCCGAAGCGCGCATCGTATTTTCAATAGACTCACGCATCATCGCAAGGCTGAGCCGTCGATAAGCGGCGGCAAGCGCTATTGCACCAAATACCCCCAGGGCTGCAGCCTCCGTTGGCGTTGCGACACCAGCATAAATTGAGCCGACAACAAGTAAGAAAATTCCCATGGGGGGAACTAGGTG
Organism: Bordetella parapertussis; assembly: GCA_945882005.1. Lineage (GTDB taxonomy): Bacteria > Pseudomonadota > Gammaproteobacteria > Burkholderiales > Burkholderiaceae_B > Zwartia > Zwartia parapertussis_C. The sequence goes on along the minus strand of CAMCWG010000060.1, from coordinate 292 downwards.
AACCAAAGCCTTAAACCGTTGGGACCATGTCGCGTGAATTCGTTGACCACCCCAGCGAGGTTTTGCGATACAGGCAAATATAATCGTGGCCATAAACAGTAGAGCTAAAAGCAAGCCAGGAATAATGCCTGCCAGATAGAGCTTTGGCACTGAAGAATTCGTCAGTACGCCGTAAATGACCAAATTGATCGAAGGCGGGATCAAAATTCCAAGGGTTCCACCGGCTGCAATACTTCCTAGAAAGAGAGGTTCGTTATAGCCATATTTTTTTATCTGCGGCAGAGCTACGGTA
>CAMCWG010000059.1 GCA_945882005.1 Bordetella parapertussis | reverse complement strand
GTCATCCAAAGCTTACCAAGATTGCGCATTGATGGGAGTGTCGTAAAACCGTCGGTACGAAAGCGCTGCACTCGACCACCCTCATGGTCTACCGCAATCAGTAGAGCTGGACTGCGCAGGGCATGAATGCTGCGCGTCAGCGCCGTGAGCTGTGCACGATCTTTATAGTTACGAGCAAAAAGAATAACGCCCCCGACCAAGGGGTCTTGCAAACGTTTTTTCTCGGCTGCCGTCAGCGTATAACCTTGTACATCTACCATAAGAGGGCCAAAGCTTGAGGCATTGGAGCGCTGGATCGGTTTGGTGGTCATCAGAAAATAGCCTTTCAATAAAGATCAATCTAGAGAAGATGTCGCACTAACTGCGAGATTCAACAACAACGTGCGCTGCGCCATATTCCGACTCATCCGTCAATGAGACATGCGCTGCGCCAAACCGCTCAGCGTACCAACTTGCCAGGGGCTCAGCCAACACAACAACCGGTCTTCCCCCCGTAGCATTGAGTGTTTGCATACGCGTCCACCACATTGGGCTGCGCATACCTAATCCAACGGCTTTAGAGAAAGCCTCTTTGGCCGCAAAGCGCGTAGCGAGATAACGAACGCCTCGCAAGCGATCGCGTGCAGCGCGCGCTTTAAAAACACGTAGCTCATCAACGCCGAGGATTTTTTGGGGGAACCGCTCGGGATGTCTTAGCCAGGCCTGCTCAATGCGAGCCATCTTGACTAAGTCCGTTCCGATACCTGCAATCGCAGACACAAGGGCTCCTGATTAACGTGGAGAGGCTCGAACCGAACCGGCACATTGGGCCTGCAGATAGGCCTGCACCATGCGCGCTTTGAAATTACGTATGGTGGGCTCCCAACCATCGAATACCGCTTGCGCGACAATCGCATGGCCAATGTTCAGCTCTGCCAGCCCTGGCATGCCTGCCACCGCATCGACATTACCAAGGTGCAGTCCATGCCCGGCATTCACACGTACCCCTAGCTTGACGGCAACGCCAATCGCCTGGCGAAGACGGGATAACTCATGTTCGATGGCTGCCGTATCGGGGGCTTCAGCGTACGCACCAGTATGCAATTCAATCACAGTGGCACCCGCGTCGACGGCTGCTCGAATTTGTGCCGGCTCCGGATCGATGAAGAGCGACACGCGAATCCCATTTGACTTCAGCTGATCAACAGCCGCCTTGACTGCAATGTGGCCTGCTACGACATCCAGACCACCCTCTGTTGTGAGCTCGGCACGCTTCTCAGGAACTAGACACACATCCTGCGGCAGAACTTTACATGCGATCGCCAACATCTCAGGCGTGATTGCACACTCAAGATTCATGCGCGTACGCAGCAAAGGCCGCAGAGCGAAGACATCCGCATCTTGTATGTGGCGGCGATCTTCGCGCAGATGTAAAGTAATTAAGTCAGCACCGGCCTCCTCGGCGCGCAACGCGGCCGCGATAGGATCGGGGTAAGCAGTGTGTCGCTGCTGACGCAAGGTTGCGACGTGATCAATATTGACGCCCAAATCAATCATGGTTTCTTTCATTCCTTACGCTGCGGTCAACCAGAGTGGCTTTAACCGATTATTTTGTGCCCAGATTATCACGCTCAAGACTACTTCAGCACTTGACTTGCACTCTTGAACAGCGCGTCAGAGAAAACAACTCCCTGGCGCTGCGCCGCTTGTGCGTTCAAGTGCACGGGTGGTTTTTGCATAATCTCGATCGGAATCGCACCCGGCTTAACACCCCGCAAGACGCGTACGGTCAGTCGCCCTGCCGCCAAGCCCAAATCCCGCCCAGTAATGTCCACCGCAGCAACGGCGCCTTGTTTGACTTGCGCGACCTCCGAGGCCAGCAAAGGAGTGCGCGTCTGATTCGCAGTCGCCACTAGCTGGGGATAGGCCTTAAGTACGGTCGCATCGGCCAGCGTATAAATCACATCAACCTTACCAACCATGCTGCGGGCCGCTGACGCCACATCGACAGGTCGTGCAGCCGTCGCCTCAAGCATCACTAAACCCGCCTCGCCCAGGAGGGTTTGAAACTCACGCACCTGAGCCACCGAGACGGCATCCGTCGCGTTGTAGATCACACCAACCCGTTTAGCCGCAGGCACCACTTGCCGAATCAATGGCACCCTTCGACTGAGCACGAGCGCGTCAGAGACGCCGGTGATATTGGTCCCGGAAGCCCCTAGACCTGAAACCAATCCTGCCTCAACAGGATCGGTCACACCCACAAAGATGATCGGCATGGTTGTTGTGTGCGCTGCAGCTGCTTGGGCATTGGGTTGCGACAGCGCCAGAATCACATCAGGCTTGCCACGGATAAGCTCAAGCGCCTGTTTGGAGGCCGTCTCAGGACTCCCTTGTGCATTGGCGATCTGCACTTTGTACTGACGCCCTTCTTGCAAGCCAGCCGCCCTGAGTACCTCGCGAATGCCGGCGCGCATCTCATCGGATTCCTCGCTCTCTTCAAGGGTCAAAATCACCAGAGATTTCATTTGCGCAAAGGCCTCTGAAGATGAAAGAACCAGCCCGAGACACACCAGCAGGCTTGCCATGTATTGCTTCAGAAAATTTAAGTGCATTCTCATTCAAATCGCCAGAACACCATCTTGCAATCGCCCCATCATCGAGCGTACCCATTTCCTTGCGGGTAAACCGTACTTCGATTCGACATACTCCGCGCGGGCCAGCAGTTGCCCAACCCCTACCGCGATAGGAGGGCCCTTGAACGCGAGCACAACCTGGTTGCCTGCATCGATTTGTGGAAGAGTCAAAATCCGACCATCAAACGCCTGACTAATATTGCGAATGTTGCGTGCAAAACTCGCATGGGCTCCGAACAAATTTACGCTCATGACACCAATGTCTGCTAACGCAGCGCGGCAGCCCTGATAGAAAGCCAAGGAATCTAGAACGGGACCTTGCGCCTCACCATCATAAATGTCTACCATTAAGGCGCTACAAAGCCCCCAGTTTTTGCTCGACTCTACCCACCTGCCCGCATCCTGATGTTCGATCGTCAGACGCGCGGGTCTTGGAAGCTTGAAGTACAGCTCACAAGCCGAGGTCACAAGCGGGTTATGTTCGACAACGGTCAGCGGATGAGCGGTGTGTTTAAGGCAGAAGCGGACCATCGAGCCCGCCCCCAACCCAAACAAACCCAAGGTCTGCTGCCGGGCAGGCTCAAGAAAGACAAGCCAAGCCATCATTTGTGCGGTGTACTCCAACACAAACTCTGCTGGTCTATCTACCCACATCGCACCCTGCACCCACTCAGTACCAAAGTGAAGGTATCGGACACCACCACTCTCAGAAATAGTGGGGATTTCATGCCTTACAGACAACACATTCTCCCAAGGCTTTGTTTAAAAAGACATTTTTTGTCTAGTCTTCACCAGAAGAATAGCATTGTCGCGTTGCAAAACTTCCCCACTCCCTGTAGAATCGTGGGCTTGACTCAGGATACGTGGCTGAAACTCTCGGCTGGCGACCCGCCCAAACCAAAGGACTTCCAATGAAAGATGGCATCCACCCAGAATACCGCGACGTTGTGTTCGTCGACCTGCAAACTGGTAACAAGTTTGTGACACGCTCGACGCTGAACAGCCGCGAAACCATCGAACTCGATGGCAAGACCTACCCGCTTTTTAAGTGCGACGTAACCTCTGAATCGCACCCTTTCTACACCGGCGCGCAAACGCGTATCGTTGAGACTGGTCGCGTTGAGAAATTCCGTGCACGTTTCGCACGCACAAGCGGCACAAAAAAGGCCTCCGCCTGATTTGATCCTCCCAGATCATCTCGCGCGAACCGAGGCAGCCATTGGCTGCCTTTTTTTATCCCCACCTCAGTCTTTAAGCACAGGTTATTGTTAAAGCGTGTCACCCCTGAGCCAATCCACACCCGCACGAATGACTGCCCCGGCAACGCTCAAGCTGCCGAGGCTGGTCCTTTTCGCGTTGGCGGCGGCTTACATCGTCGCAGGACTGTTCGGTCGTGATCCCTGGAAAACAGATGATGTGCTGAACCTTGCCACCATGCTCTCGGCACTGCGTGGCGATGGATCCGGGTGGCTCGTGCCGCACGTTGGCGCACTTGACCTCCCGCAAGATGGGCCGCTCGTCACTTGGGTGGGCGCACTATTTATTTACGTCTTGGGACCTTGGCTCGGTGAAATCTCCGCCTCACGCATTGCCAACGTGCTGTGGTTTAGCCTGACGATGATTTCAATTTGGTATGGCACCTATTTGCTTGGACGCCGAACCGAGGCGCAACCTCTCGCACTGCCTTTTGGTGGTGAGCCGACCGTCAAGGACTACGGGAGACTACTCGCGGACACAGCTACTCTGTTGTGGCTTGCTACGATCGGTATCTTGCAACGCTTGCATGAGACCTCAGTCGTCCCCGCCAATGTCGCTTTTCAGGCGTTCGCGTTCTACTCTCTGGCTCGTATGCTCGATAAGCCCAAGATGGGTGCTTCGTGCTTGGCACTTGCCCTAGCAGGTTGTTTTTTAACGCGAGCCTGGCCAGGCGTCATACCTGTTCTTCTTGCAGCGTTGCTCGCCCTACACCCACGCAGCGGCCTGTGGCCACACCGAAAATGGTTAGTGGCCGCCCTTGCAATCGCAGCGCTTCTCGTCATGTGTTGGTGGATACCCACGCAACGCTTACACCCTGAGTGGTTTAAAGCGTGGACACACTGGAATGCCTCGCATTTTGGTATCCCCGACTACGAAACTGCTTTACGCCCTCTCCGCGACCTCCCCTGGTTTCTCTGGCCGATTTGGCCGCTCGCCTGCTTAGCGATCTGGCAATGGCGCCGTTGGATCACTGCACCACACATCTGGGTCCCTCTCGCCGTTGCACTGGGCGCTCTCCTGACGATCCCTTTGCTGACAGATTCAGGCGAACCTGAGTACGTGCTCTTTGCTGCACCACTCGCTGTTTTAGCAGCCTTCGCACTACCGACCATGCGCCGAGGTGTTATCAACACACTTGATTGGTTCGCCCTGATGTGTTTTTCGGTAACGATCCTGTGCGTCTGGATTGGCTGGGCAGCTTTGCACTACAAAATACCCAAACAAATTTCACTCAATATTGCGCGGCTCACCACCGGTTATGAGCCCCATATTGCGTGGTGGTCCGTCATTGCAGCTGCCGTGGCGACACTTTGCTGGGTCGCGATTGTCGTCTGGCGCTTAAAGTGGAATCCAAGTGTGTTGTGGCGCGGTTCGATGCTATGTGCGAGTGGTGTCACTATTACGTGGGCGCTCTTGGTCTTGCTCTGGTTACCCGCCGTCGACTACGTCCGTAGCTATCGGCCGATGTCGGCACAAATCAAACAGGTACTGACCACCCTTTCAAATACCCCGGGTCAGCTGGCATGTGTGCGGGCGCAAGGCTTAGGGCTTGGGCCGCAGGCATCACTTTACGTATTCGACAACATACAAATGACCTACGATCCGAAGTGTCCCTTTGTATTGCAGCAAACGACGCGTAAAAAGCTAGCCGATGGACTGGCAGGGTATAGCGATAATGCCTCAGTAATATGGCTAGGTTCTCGCGGCGCTGACCGCTTCGATCGTTATCGACTCTTGCGCGTGCCAGTCAAATGAGCGTGGTTGACACGTCGCCCCGGTCGATGCGCGAAACTCTGAGCGCAATTTTCAAGCAGTCATGGCCTGTGTTGATTAGCCAATGGGCCAGTATGGCCTTTGGTGTGCTGGACACGGCGATGACGGGTCACGCAGGCTCTGTGGATCTGGCCATCATGGCACTGTCCATTTCTATTTACATCACTGTCTTTGTAGGGCTGATGGGCGTCATGCATGCCCTGATTCCAATACAAGCGCAACACGTTGGTGCGGGTGAACTCGACAGAGTCGGACACATCTGGGGCCAGGGCGTATGGGTCTCACTCATGCTGTCCGTCGTGGGCGGTGCTGTCATGATGTTTCCCGATGTCTGGCTCTCCTATTCCGGGGATGTAGACCCAGCAGTGCGCGCTGGCATGAAAAGCTATCTTCAAGCCCTCACCTTTGCCCTGCCCGCGGCCTTGATGTTTCGTACTGTCTACGCATTGGCCAACGCCGTCTCTCGACCCAAACTGATCATGGCAATCAACTTGAGCGGGATCGTCATGAAAATCTTCTTTAACTGGCTACTGATCTTCGGTAACTGGGGCATGCCAGCTCTAGGTGCGACTGGGGCAGGGATTTCCTCTGCAATCGTCATGTGGATCAACCTTGCCGTGGGTCTTTGGTTTATTCATCACACACCGTTTTACAAACAGTTCGGGCTCAAGCTCGGTTTACCCGATACGAAAGCGCTTTGGAGCATCTTGCGCCTAGGCATTCCGATGGGTGGCTCATACTTAGTTGAGGTTTGTGCCTTTACCTTCATGTCTTTGCTCGTGGCCCAAGAAGGTACCGCTGTTATTGGTGGGCATCAGATCACAGCCAACCTAGCGGCACTCGCCTATATGATGCCGATGTCGATCGGGGTTGCGACTGCTGCACTGACGGCCCAGTCAATTGGTGCGGGACAACTGCAGCAGGCGCATCGGACAAGCATGATGGGCTTGGTGGTCGGTCTCTTTGGGGCATTGATCACAGCTGGGTTTCTGTATTTTGGTCGAGACTTTATCGTAGCGACCTATACAAGCGATCTTGCAGTCGCCGCAGTCGCATTATCTCTACTGGCACTGCTGCCGTTTTTTCATGTTGTTGATGCCATGCAATGCATTAATAGCTACCTCTTACGCGCACACAAAATCGCCGTCGTACCCTTGCTGTTACAAATTGTTGCATTGATGGCGATTGGTCTGCTGGGCGGCTGGTGGCTGGGGTTTGGCCCGGGCAAAGGATTGATTGAACCTCTGCGCAATCAGATTTTGGCAGGCTCGCCAGTGGGAGCTGGCAGTATGTGGCTCATGGCAACCGTCGGCCTAAGTACCTCGGCAATCTTGCTGCACAGCTGGTACCGATACATTATCCGAAAAAAATACGCTGCAATTAAAGCTTAATGAATACCTCGCGGTAGTATTTGAGCTCATCAATCGACTCATAAATATCGGCTAGCGCTTCATGCTTACTGCGTTTTTCAAAGCCTTTTAATAGCTCCGGTTTCCAACGCCGAGCGAGCTCTTTCAGCGTGCTGACATCGACAGTTCGGTAATGAAAAAACTGCTCAAGTTTCGGCATGTACTTGAACATAAAACGACGATCCTGGCTGACTGTATTGCCACAAAGCGGCGACTTACCTGCTGGGACGTACTGAGACAAAAAGGCGATTAACTCCTCCTGCGCCTGCTCCTCGGTCATGGTCGACGCCTTAACCTTGTCTGTCAGCCCACTTTTGCTGTGGGTCGATCGGTTCCAGCTATCCATTGCATCCAACAAGCTATCTGGCTGATGAACGACCAGCACAGGCCCTTCCGCCACAATAGTTAGATCAGGTTCTGTAACGACGACTGCCACCTCAATGATGCGCTCACGTTCTGGATCGAGCCCGGTCATTTCCATATCGAGCCACACCAAGCGGAATTCGTTAGGCACGGTCTTAACGGCAGACGAATTTGCATTTTTTGAGGAACTCTTAGTCATATAATCATCCAATTAAAGTACGATTTTCTCACATGCCGTCACGAGGCAGTTAGGTCATATGCTTACTATTATTTTTGTTGCGCTGTTACTTGTCATGCTGGGTGTTCGGATTTGGCTGTCAATGCGCCAGATCCGACATGTTTTGGCCCACCGCGAGGTCGTGCCAAAAGAGTTCGCTACAAAAATCGGGCTCCCGAGCCATCAGCGCGCGGCGGACTATACCGTTGCCAAAGTGCGGCTAAGAATGTTGGAAATACTTTTCGATGCTGCTGTACTGATCGGTTTGACCCTCTTGGGTGGCCTGCAGTATCTCGACACCATCACAAGCAACATCACCTCTCACGCTTTGCTCAGACAAGTGATATTGGTGATGAGCGTCTTCCTGCTCTTGGGTGTGCTAGGTATACCTTTTGCTCTGTACAAACAATTCAAGCTTGAGGCGCACTTTGGCTTTAATCGCATGACGCTGAATATGTTCGTCAGCGATACGATCAAAGAGACCCTCGTTGGTGCCCTTTTAGGGATCCCGCTGATTGCCGCAGTATTGTGGCTGATGGCGGAAGCCGGCAACCTCTGGTGGTTCTGGGCCTGGGCACTTTGGACCGGATTTTCACTCTTAATCGCATTTATTTACCCAACGTGGATTGCGCCTCTTTTCAATAAATTTGCTCCACTAGAAGACGCTGCGCTGGCGCAGAGTATTCAAGCGCTCGCCAACCGTTGCGGGTTCACACTCAGCGGTCTGTTTGTGATGGACGGCTCCAAGCGCTCTGCGCATGGCAACGCGTACTTTACGGGTTTTGGTCGAGCACGCAGAATTGTTTTCTTTGATACTTTGCTTGCACGCTTGACCCCGAACGAGATCATCGCCGTCTTAGCGCATGAACTCGGTCACTTCAAGCATCGGCATATTCTGAAGCGCATGGTCACGATGTTTATCGGATCGCTTATATTCTTTGCGCTATTAGGTTGGCTCGCCACACAAAGTTGGTTTTATACAGACCTAGGTGTGATCCCTCAAATGGGTGCACGTAATGACGCCATGGCCTTGCTGTTATTTTTCCTGGTCGTGCCCATCTTCACCTTTGGGTTAACGCCCCTAAGAAGTTGGTTATCAAGACGTGATGAATTTGAGGCAGACCGTTTTGCCAGAGACCAAAGCTCCGCAGACGAACTGATTAACGCACTCGTAAAACTCATGGACGATAACGCATCGACACTCACCCCAGACCCTGTGCACTCTGCCTTCTACGATAGCCATCCACCCGCCGCAATTCGGATTCGGCACTTGTCCGCTGCATGAGCCAACACACGCAAGGTCGAGTCATTGCCGCCCACGGGCGGCACTACACAGTAGAGCTATCAGATCAAACACTGCTTAAATGTTATCCACGCGGTAAGAAAAATGAAGCCGCTGTGGGTGACTATGTAGAAATCACACGTCAAGGGCAAGACGAAGGCGCACTAGAATCGATCCAGCCCCGCAAAAATCTTTTGTTTCGCTCGGATGAATCTCGCAGTAAGCAGTTTGCTGCCAACGTCGATCAACTGCTCATTGTGATCGCAGTTGAACCTGCTTTTTCCGATGATCTCCTTGGCCGTGCACTGGCTGGCGCTTGGTCGGCGGATATCACGCCCATCATTTTGCTCAACAAAGTAGATCTGATTGACGGGTTGCCTGCAGCGCAGTCAAAACTTGCCCCCTTTCGTAAACTTGGGGTGCAAGTACTTGAGTTATGTGCAAGGGATATCGTGAGCGTAAACGAAGTCTTACTGCCAATTCTCAAGGGCAAGACCTCGTTGCTACTTGGTCAAAGTGCGATGGGGAAATCGACTTTGCTCAACACCTTAGTTCCGCTTGCGCTGGCAGCAACACAAACACACTCTGTTGCACTCGGGGCAGGCAAACACACGACGACAAGTACCAGGCTCTATCACTTACCAGAGCAAGGCGGTGACCTGATTGATTCGCCTGGGTTTCAAGGATTTGGTCTGCTGCATCTCAGTCGGGAAGAGATCGAGCGTGGCTTTCCCGAATTTACAGAGCACATCTCACACTGCAGGTTTTACAACTGCACGCATCAACATGAGCCGAGCTGTGGGGTACTCGCCGCGCTCGCTCGGCATGAAATCGATGCGGCGCGACACGCCTTATATGTTCGCTTACTAGAGGCGAAAACAGCGCACGAAAGCTATTAGCGCTATAGATTAAGACTGCGCTGCAGCAGCTTCAGATAGGATCTGGCACATGCCGAGTAGCATCGCTGCCGTGGCGCCCCAGATAAAGAACTGGTTCCAGGGTACAGAGTAGTACTGGCGTAGCGCACCGTCGGCGAGTTTGACCTGGTGAAAACGATAATTTGCTGTGTTAGTCAAAAAACTCAACGGAACTTCAAAGACTTCTGCAACTTCAAACGCGTCAGGGCTCAAGGTGAAGCCAGGCTGCACTAAGGCTGTTACTGGGCTCACAGAGAACCCGGTTCCGGTGATGTAGCGCGGCAGGCCGCCCAGACAGTCGACAAAACTTCTCGACAAACCCGTCTCTTCTTCGGTTTCACGTAACGCGGTGGCTCGCACATCGCTATCACTCGCTTCGACCCGCCCGCCCGGAAAACTGATCTGTCCGGCGTGATCATTGAGATGCGCAGTACGCTGCGTGAGCAATACCGTCAGCCCTTGTGGTCGCATCACTATGGGCACAAGCACGGCCGCCTCAACGGGCGTGCCCTCGCGGCCTGGCGCTCTACGCAAGGACTCGTCGGGGATATTCAAAGGACGCTGGATAGAACCTGTCAACACCTGCCTGATCCAATTCGGAGTGAGGAATTTTTCAGGGACGGCGCCGAACGACAATACGGATGGGACCCATGGTTGCGTCATCGGGTCAAAAGATGGACGGACAGGGGCGCGTCGTGGACGTACTGTGTCAGGTTTATCAGCGGCCATAAGCGCCTAGAGAGCGTAAGGGTAAGACTGCAAAATTAAAAAGCACCCGAAGGTGCTTTTTAATTTGAGTCGCAGTGTTAGGCTGCAACCGTTTTACGAACAAGCTTCTCTTTAATACGAGCCGACTTGCCGGAGCGATCACGCAGGTAGTAAAGCTTGGCGCGACGCACATCGCCACGACGCTTAACTTCAATGCTTGCGATCTGGGGTGAATACAATTGGAAGGTACGCTCGACTGCTTCGCCTGAGGAAATTTTGCGAACAGTGAAAGCCGAATTCAAGCCACGATTACGACGTGCAATCACGACGCCTTCGAAAGCCTGTGCACGCTTACGCGTACCTTCGACAACGTTAACGCTCACGATGACAGTGTCACCAGGTGCGAATTCTGGATGGGGTTTGCCGCCGGTTAGGCGAGCAATTTCTTCTTGCTCAAGAATAGCGATTAGGTTCATTTGAACTCCATATCATCATGCTCTCGGTTGATCTTGTTTTGATCGATATTGTGTGTGACCTGACCCATTCAGGCACAGCGACCGGGCAGAGGATGCATTAACAAAGCCATTGATTTTACAACATATTTTAGATTTCTGCCCGTCTAGGTCCGTCAAGAGCAGGCAGCGCTGTTCCACGCTAACCTATGGGCTTACTCATCACTTAGACACATATTAGACCGCATGAGCTCATCGGCCCTGTTGTTAGTGATCGCTGCGGCGATTGCCCATGCCTCCTGGAATCTACTGGCCAAGCGAGCGTCACATGTGGGGTCTCCATTCGTCTTCGCCTATGGCCTGTGCTGTACGATCGTTTATGCGCCTTGGGTGATCTGGATCTTAATTTTCGAGCAAAACGAGTGGAGCTGGGTAATCGTTGGCTGCATTGTCCTGTCGGGTGCCCTGCATCTGGCCTATAGCCTTTGTCTGCAGCGAGGCTACCAACTCGCAGATTTGTCAGTCGTCTACCCAATCGCCCGAGGCACTGGACCTTTCTTATCAACGATTGGCGCCCTGCTTTTCATGCATGAGCCGGCGAGCGTCGCAGGTGTGGGAGGTATGCTGTGCGTCGTGCTCGGCGTTATGCTGATCGCGACCCAAGGACAAATAAGCAGACTGCTGCAGCCTGCGGCTATGGTTGGGGTGCGCTGGGGTTTCCTAGTGGGGCTGTTTATCGCAGCCTATACCCTCGTAGATGCCTACGGCGTCAAAACCTTGGCAATCGCACCTGTTTTGTTTGACTGGGCGACAAGCGCCTCGCGTACCCTGATCATGCTGCCGCATACCGCCCGGCACCCCAAGAGAGCCTGGCAAGCCATGCGGGGGCACTGGCACCTCGCTTGGGCGATCGGAGTGCTGTCCCCAATGGGCTATATCTTGGTTTTGTACGCTTTACGCGATGGTGCGCCAGTCAGTTTGGTGGCGCCCGCCAGGGAGATGTCTATGCTGCTCGTGACCTTGGCAGGACTGTATCTACTGCGCGAGCCAGTTGGCTGGGGACGCCTGCTTGGTTGCTGTAGCATTGCAGCAGGAGTCGTGCTGCTGGCATCAAGTTGATTTGAAACCCCGCAGTTTTAGAACCCAGCGGTTTAGAATCCTGCAGCGCTTCCAACCCACATGAAACCTGGGATCATTGCGCCCC
>CAMCWG010000058.1 GCA_945882005.1 Bordetella parapertussis | reverse complement strand
TCAACCCGGTCTCGTCTTGCACAACCATTGTGGCGTTTTCGACCAGAATATCTCGGAGCACCGCGAAATATGTTTCCTGCAGCAGATGCGATGCAGCCTTTAACAACACGGGATTTTTGGCTTCTTTTGCGAGCCAAGCGCGCGTTGAGGCGCTCTGGCTCAGGACGCCATCAGACAAATCCAAGCTGACATAGTCCAACACCACAGGCTTACCCGCTTTACTTAATTCAAGGCGAACCGATTTCCAAGGTCCATTGGCCTTGATGTAATCACCCGACGCTTCATCAAACGCAATTGGGTACACAGCTTTGACGTCATACCCAGAATACAAAGCGAACGTAATCAGAATCGTCGTCACACCAATCTGCGCGTGCTTATCGCGCAAATCTTCGTTCAGATCATCCGTACGAAAAAACGCGAGACGACTAAATTTCATCCATTCGCGCATGAACTTCGCCTGAAAACTTTGCAGACGTACGCTCGACATGTTTGCAACATCGGCCGGCTCACCTGCGGCCTGCATCGCCACCATCACAAAGCGATCGGCCGCCGGGAACAGGTGTGACACCGTCACAAAATCTGGGCCAGAGAAGGGGTAGAACACGGTTCCGCCAGGCGGCCGTCTGACTTCTGTTTTTGCCCACTCGGACATCGGCTGACCAATTGATTTTTGGTAGTACTCCCACGCACCATCGGCCTGAGCTTTTGAACCAGCACTAAAAAATGGTACGCCTGTCTGCGCAGATGCGCCACCAACGAGATAAGTCCCTTGGGTTGTTTCAGCGGTGGCTACCTTCGGGCTCAATCCCGCAAACACCAACGCTGCTGTTAACCCGATCGCTGTGTGCAAGACACTACGCAACATTTGCTTCATTTCTCATTTACCTTATTCAAACACATTCATGTCAACGACGGACGTTATTTTTTTTCACTTACCACCGGATCTGTTCGATTTGACAGAACGATACCCAACACAATCAGAACAAGTCCGACTAGATGATAGGCCTGCGGAAACTCGCCCAACAACAGCACAGCTAAAATCGCCGCAAAGACTGGCGTCAAGTTCAAAAAGAACATGGGCAACTGAGATCCAGTCAGCGCGACGGCACGCTGCCAACAAATGTACGCTAGTAGTGCGGGGCCAAGTGCTACATAGACCACCATCCCCACTGTATGACCATTCCACTGAACCGGAGGATAGTCGCCCCATACCACTTCAGCCAACACCATAGGGACGGCAAACACAAGACCCCATAACATTTGCAAGGCGAGCACACTATAGCCGGACATTGACTTAGGGCGTTCACGCAATAGCCAGGTGTAGACGCTCCAAAGGGCGATCGCAAACAACATAAACAAATCGCCAGCTACAAACTCAACCTGAGTGAGGTTTTGAAGTTCACCGCGCACAAGAACCCAGGCCACGCCCAGGATCGACAGCACAGCACCCAGCGCTGCAGCCCGACCAATATGCGCCGCAAAAAACGCACGCCCAACTAGCAAAGTGAAAATTGGCCCAGCCGCGGTAATCAAAGCAATGTTAATCGGACTGGACGTGATAAGCGCCAAATACTGAAGCGCGTTGTAGCAGGTCGTACTTAAGAAACCCGTTGCGGCAAAAAGCTTCCAGTGCTGTCGCCCGATTGACCAATCCACCTTGAGCTGCGCAAAAATAAATGGCAGCAAGACCACCAGGGCGACAACCCATCTCAAAAAATTTAGGGTGAGTGGTGGGATGGCGCCAGCAGCCATCCGACCCACGATAGCGTTACTCGCCCACATGAGAGGGGGCACCGTCAACACCAAGAGGGTCGTTGCACGCATGATTTAGGCGTTAGTCGGCTTTGAGCACGCTCAAACCGCCCATGTAAGGCCGCAGTACCTCAGGAATCGCGATGCTGCCGTCCGCCTGTTGGCAGTTTTCAAGCACGGCAACGAGTGCACGGCCCACAGCAAGACCAGAGCCGTTCAACGTGTGCAAATACTCTGTTTTACCGGCCGCGTTACGTGTACGGGCCTGCATACGGCGAGCCTGAAAACTCTCGCAGTTTGAAACGGAGGAGATCTCGCGCCAGGTGTTTTGTGCAGGCAACCAAACTTCAAGGTCGTACGTCTTGGTCGAACCAAAACCCATATCACCAGTACACAACAACATCACACGATAAGGCAAGCCGAGAAGCTGCAAGACTTTCTCCGCATGTCCGGCCATGTCTTCCAGGGCCTGATAGGACGCTTCGGGTGCAACAATTTGTACCATTTCGACTTTGTCGAACTGATGTTGCCGAATCAAGCCTCGTGTATCGCGTCCACCGCTTCCCGCTTCAGAACGAAAACACGGTGTATGGGCCGTCAGACGAATCGGCAGATCAGCGGGCGGAACGATCGTGTCCCGTACAAAACTGGTGAGCGTAATTTCTGAAGTTGAGATCAGATACTGATCTTCACGCGCAACGACATTACCTTGCTCATCTACTGAGGGTTCGTCTCCACCTCGGGTGACCCAGAACATGTCGCTTTTGAACTTGGGCAGCTGACCTGTGCCCATCAACGTGGAAGCGTTAACGATATAGGGGGTATAGCACTCGGTATACCCATGCGAACCTGTTTGCAGATCCAACATAAACTGGGCTAAGGCACGATGCAAGCGGGCAATCGGTCCGCGCATAAAACTGAATCTTGCGCCGGAGAGTTTGGCGGCTGTGTCGAAATCCAGACCGAGGGTTTCGCCAAGGGTGACGTGATCACGTGGCTCGAAAGCGAGGCGCTGCGGGTCTCCCGAGACATCCGGTTGTGGCACCCAGCGACGGACTTCAATGTTGCCTTCGCTGTCGGCGCCTTGTGGCACGCTCTCGTGTGGCAAGTTAGGAATCGCCATCAGCATGTCGGATAGCTGCGACTGAATTTCGGCGAGATCTAATTCCAGCGCCTTAAGTTTGGCCGGTATCGCCTGTGACTCGGCAAGCACCGCCGAAGCATCTTCGCCTTTTGATTTCAACGCGCCAATTTGTTTGGCGAGGGCATTACGTTGCGCCTGCAAGTTTTCAGTGTCTGTTTGGACGGATTTGCGACGAGACTCGAGTCCATTGAACTGGTCCATCGGAAAAGCAAAACCGCGCTCCGACAAACGACGGACAACGGCATCCAAATCTTTACGCAACAAGGCGGGGTCAAGCATGATGTTTAGGCAGTTAAAGCTAATGAAGCCAATATTGTAAACGGCGCAGCAGCCAGGCGATTAGAGCCAGGCAAGCGACGCTTGAGACCCAAATTGCCACGAACCAAAGCCATCGTTTCATGGGAATCTAGTGGTAATGATGCTTTGCTTGAACCTTGCCGCGAAAGACCCAATAGGCATAGGCGGTATAAGCCAAGATAATCGGGATCAGCACGACCGCACCAACCAGCAGAAACCGCAAGCTGTTGTCCGGCGCTGCGGCCTGCCAAAGCGTCAGCGAAGATGGCACGATATAGGGGAAGAAGCTGATCAAGAGGCCGACATATGACAACGCAAACAAGCCTTGTGCTGCCAAGAAGGGCATTAAGTTCGACTTCTCCGCCAACCCTTTGAACAACGCATACGCACACACTAAAACCAAAAGTGGCACGGGAGCAACGAAGGCCATTGCAGGCCAAGCAAACCACTTTTGCATGAAATGTGCATTCAAGAAAGGGGTCAACAAGCTCACCAGTCCGATTAGACCTAGTAACGCCAGGGCCAGACCAAAGGCAGCTTTCCTGGCAAGGCGTTGAACATCGTCATCCGTTTTCAAGATCAGCCAAGTCGCACCCAATAACGCATAGCCAACAACCAAGGCAAAGCCAGTCAGTAAACTGAAGGGCGTCAACCAATCCCACCAACCACCGGCGTAGGCACGATTCGCGACCGGGATGCCCTGAACCAACGCACCCAGTGCGACACCTTGCGCGAAGGTTGCGACAGTCGAACCGCCTGCAAAAGCCCAATCCCACAGGTACTTGCGAGCGTGGCTCTTCCATCTGAACTCAAAGGCAACGCCGCGAAACACGAGCGCGAGCAACATGATAATGATGGGGGCATAAAGTGCTGGCATGATCACTGCATAGGCCAAGGGGAAGACTGCAAACAACCCGCCTCCGCCCAGTACCAACCAGGTTTCGTTGCCATCCCAAACGGGTGCCACTGTGTTCATCATCTGATCGCGATGCTCTTCCGTGCGGCCCCATGGAAACAAGATGCCTATCCCAAGGTCAAAGCCATCTAGAACGATATACGCCAACACCGCAAAGGCAATGAGGCCTGCCCAAATAAGAGGAAGATCGATTGTCATACTTGGCCTCCAGCATCGGGCTGGGCAGCAACGCCTGTTCGCGCACCGGCCAGACCGGCTGCACGCATGGGCTCCTGCACAGACAAACCAGGATCTGACGCAGACGGCGGATGCGACATCTGCCTAAAGATGTAATAAACCCCTGCCCCAAATAATGAGAAGTAAACCACCACAAACGCCAGCAAAGAAAACGCAATCGCTGTCGCATCAATCGGCGACGCCGAGTCAGCTGTCCGTAACAAGTTATAGACCGTATACGGTTGGCGCCCAACTTCGGTGACAGTCCAGCCCGCCAAGACAGCCACAAAACCTGATGGCCCCATCCACAGAGCAGCGCGATGCATCAGCGGCGTGTCATACAGCCGGCCTTTGTAACGTAACCACAAGCTCCAAAGGCCAAGCAGACACATTAGCGAGCCAATCCCTACCATGACCCGGAACGCGTAGAACACAATACCCATTGGAGGCTGCTCATCGACGGGCCAGGTGTTCATCCCCTTGATCTCGCCGTCAAGTGTGTGCGTCAAAATCAAACTGCCCAAGTATGGAATCTCCACCACGTAATCCATACGCTTCTCTTTCGCATTGGGTATGCCAAACAAAATCAAAGGCGCACCTTTGACGGTTTCGTAGTGACCTTCCATTGCTGCAATTTTGCGTGGCTGATGCTCCAGCGTATTGAGCCCATGCGCATCACCTGCTGCGATTTGAATTGGAGCCACAATGGCAGCCATCCATAAAGCCATCGAAAACATCACTGCTGTCGCCGAGCCTTTCACACATTCATTCCTATTGCGCAACAAATGATAGGCCGCAACACCACCGACCACAAAAGCGGTGGTCAGGTATGAGGCCAGTAACATATGCACCAGGCGATACGGAAAGGACGGATTAAAAATAACCGCCCACCAGTCCGCCACAACAAATTGACCGACGTCATTGATCGCATAGCCCGCTGGTGTTTGCATCCAGCTATTGACCGACAAGATCCAAAAAGCAGACATAAAGGTGCCGAGCGCCACCATCGCCGTGGCAAAGCAATGCAACTTCGGTCCGACACGCTCACGTCCGAACAACATCACCCCAAGGAATCCTGCCTCAAGGAAGAATGCCGACATCACCTCATACCCCATCAGCGGCCCGAGGACGGGGCCGGTCTTGTCAGCAAATACGCTCCAGTTTGTACCGAACTCGTAGCTCATTACAATGCCAGAGACAACACCCATCCCAAACGCGATGGCAAATATCTTTTTCCAATAATTAAAAAGTGTGAGGTAGACGGGCCGCCCAGTGATGAGGTGCAAGCCATTGAGCACAGCAAGATAGCTTGCTAACCCAATCGAAAACGAGGGGAAAATAATATGAAAACTGACCGTGAACGCAAACTGAATTCGGGCCAGCGTCAGGGCATCCAACCATTCCATTGCATCAGTCCTTTACTTTTTTGCGCGCTTGCGCATCAAGCTCACGCAAATGCGCGAGCTTTTCAGAAATTTTCCCTTCAAGCCCACGCGGCGTCGGGGCATACCATCCAGGCTCACGCATGCCGTCTGGGAGATAGGACTCCCCAGCCGCATACGCTTCGGGCTCATCATGCGCATACCGATAGGCGCGCCCATGACCAAGCTCTTTCATCAGCTTGGTCGGTCCATTGCGCAAATGAATCGGCACCGTTCGCGAACTGTCACTCGTAATGTAAGCCACCGCTTGGTTATACGCCATATAACCCGCATTACTTTTGGGCGCGACAGCAAGATAGAGCACAGCCTGGGCCAAAGCAAGCTCCCCTTCGGGCGAGCCGAGTCTTTCGTAGGTCAACGCAGCATCGTTCGCGATTTGCATCGCCCGAGGGTCCGCCAGACCAATATCTTCCCAAGCCATGCGTACGATCCGCCGAGACAAATACTTTGGGTCAGCTCCGCCATCCAGCATACGTGTGAGCCAGTAAAGCGCTGCATCAGGACTCGACCCGCGCACAGACTTGTGCAGGGCCGATATCTGATCGTAAAAATTATCGCCCCCTTTGTCGAAGCGCCGCGCGTTCATGCTCAGAGCATTCTCAACTAAAGCGCTATCCACCTTAGCCTGCCCCGCGTTCTGGGCTGCAACACTTGCCTGCTCTAACAAACTTAGAAACCGACGTGCATCGCCGTCGGCATAACCAATCAACGTGTCTAGCGCGGGATCCTCAAACTGAAGGTCCTGCAAAACGGTCCGCTGTGCGCGCACCAAGAGTTCGCGTAATTCGCTTTCATTGAGTGACTGCAACACATAGACCTGCGCGCGCGACAACAGGGCCGCATTCACTTCAAAGGAAGGGTTTTCAGTCGTCGCGCCGATAAACGTGACAAGCCCAGACTCAACAAAGGGCAATAGGGCATCCTGTTGCGCCTTATTGAACCGATGAATTTCATCCACAAACAAAAGCGTACGTCGCTGATACTGCTCCAGCGTCATTTGCGCTTCATCCATCGCCGCACGGATATCTTTTACCCCTGCAAACACTGCAGAAATTGCGATAAAGGCACAATCAAAAGCCTGCGCGGTCAAGCGGGCGAGCGTGGTCTTACCGACACCAGGTGGCCCCCATAAAATCATGGAGTGCGGACGACCCGACTCGAACGCAACGCGCAATGGTTTGCCAGGTCCTAACAAATGGCTCTGACCGACCACCTCGTCTAAGGTGCTCGGACGCAGTGCCTCAGCAAGCGGGGGAATGGGTTTAGACTTAAATAAGTCTGTCATTGCATCCGCACGACGTCAGCGCCTTGCGGCGGCACGAACTTGAACGCTTCTGCTGCCAAACCAGGATTACGCGCTAAGCCCGAAAGCTTGACGTGCGTCGTCTGACCAAAAGCATCAAGCAGAATGATGTGCGCGGGGAGTCCGTCCTGAAAACCAATATCCACATGCACGAAGCCGGCGTCACCCGTGCGAGGAAGCGCTCTCAACCAAGCCAGGCCATCTTTATCTGGTCGGACCGAGACATTAAAAGCCTGATCGAGCGCACCTGAACCAAACAAAATAGCTGCGGGAGAAGCACCAATCGCTTGATCCACTTGACGCACGGTAACTTGGTTCAGATCAGGGTCATATTGATAAATCTGCTGCCCATCAGAAACGATCTGCTGTGCATAGGGCTTGAGAACTTCCCAATTAAATTGCCCAGGCCGACGAAAAGAAAAGCGCCCCGTTTGTGCGGGCTTTGTTTGTCCTTGGGGGCCCACGGTGAATTGCGAAAAATTACCCGTTGCCGACTGAACCGCTTGCACAAAACTGCGTAATTGATCTGGAGCCGACTGTGCGTAGAGCGTCTGAGATGCAAAACACAAACCTAACGCGAAAAAAATCGAATACAAGGATCGCGCCAATCGTAGAACGCGGTGGTGGTTCATCATTCTTCGTGCACCGTGTTGGGCGCGAGAATTTCACGATTGCCATTTGATTGCATGGCCGACACGAGTCCCGAGTTTTCCATCTGCTCGAGCAAACGGGCCGCACGGTTGTAGCCTATACGCAAATGTCTCTGCACTAGAGAAATCGAGGCACGACGATTTTTCAGAACAATCTCAACTGCCTGATCGTACATAGGATCGGCTTCGACGTTTGCAAAGCCCGTGACGCTACTGACGCCATCACCGGTTTCGCCCTCTACGCCACCCTCTAACAAGCCATCAATATAATCCGGCTCACCTTGCGCCTTAAGCGATTCAACGACCCGGTGGACTTCCTCGTCGGAGACAAACGCGCCGTGCACACGCACAGGCAAGCCGGTACCCGGTGGCATGTAAAGCATATCGCCCTGACCAAGCAAGGCCTCGGCCCCCATCTGGTCAAGAATTGTACGGGAATCAATTTTGGAAGATACCTGGAAAGCGATACGTGTCGGGATGTTTGCTTTGATCAGTCCTGTGATGACATCAACGCTCGGGCGCTGAGTCGCCAAGATCAAATGTATACCCGCTGCTCGCGCCTTCTGCGCGAGACGCGCGATCAACTCTTCAATCTTCTTACCAACCACCATCATCAGGTCGGCCAGCTCGTCGATCACGACAACAATCGTAGGTAATTCTTTTAATGGCTCAGGTGAGTCTGGTGTGAGCGAGAAGGGGTTCGGGATCGGCTCTTCGCGTTTGATTGCCTCGCGAATTTTATTGTTATACCCGGTCAAGTTACGTACGCCTAACTTACTCATGAGGCGATAACGTTTTTCCATCTCACCGACACACCAGTTCAGCGCGTTTGCCGCTTGACGCATATCGGTCACAACCGGAGCCAGCAAATGAGGAATGCCCTCATAGACACTCATCTCGAGCATCTTTGGATCAATCAGAATCAAGCGCGTCTGGCTCGCGTCAGCTTTATACAAGAGCGACAGAATCATTGCATTGATACCAACAGACTTTCCGGATCCCGTTGTACCTGCCACCAGCAAGTGCGGCATCTTAGCCAGATCGGCGACCACTGCATGACCTGCTATATCTTTACCCAGAGCCATCGTGACAACAGAACTACTGGAGTGATAGACCTGCGAGCCCAGAATCTCAGAGAGCTTAACCATCTGACGCCGTGGGTTGGGTAATTCAAAACCCATCAAGTTCTTGCCAGGAATCGTCTCGACCACACGAATGCTAACCAAACTCAGCGCACGTGCAAGGTCTTTAGCCAAGTTAACAATCTGACTGCCCTTGACGCCCGTTGCCGGCTCAATTTCGTAACGGGTAATGACAGGACCTGCTTGTGCCGCAACAACTTGCACCTCAACACCGAAGTCAGCAAGTTTCTTCTCGATTAAGCGAGACGTAAATTCGATTGTTTCTGCGGAGACCGTCTCGAAAGCGGGCTCTGGCTGATCCAGCAAACTTAAAGCGGGCAAGTCACCGGGCTCAACGGGCTCAACAAATAAAGTCTGCTGCTTTTCTTTCTGTAAACGCTCGGACTTTTGCACCTCAACGATTGCGGGCTCAATGCGGATTGGTTGCTCATGCACAATTTTTTCGTGCTTGGCCTCGACTTGTTCGTGGCGCACTGCCTGTGCCACTTGCCCAGCACGGCGATCTTGGCGCGCGCTACGAATGGTGCTGAATTTAAGTAATACCCACTCGAGCCCGGTCCCGACTTTTTCAGCAACAGCCACCCATGAAAATCCAAAAAACAAACTTGAGCCAATGACGATCATGGCAATCAAGATGATTGTGCTGCCTGCAAAACCGACACCTTGCGCCAGAAAACCCGACCAAACGTGACCGATCACACCACCGGCGCCGCTGTTGTAATCCATCCGACCTGGCAGTTGCAGACCCAAGGAGCTTAAACGATAGGCTTCAAGTCCTACGGAACCGAGTAAAGCGACAAAAAAACCTATGCCCTGTTCCCAGCGAACGCGCGCAAGGGTCTCGGGTTCACCGCGCGTACGAAGCTGCGCCGCGAGACGCAAATAGCCGGCACGGACACGATGCACCAACAAAATGACCCACCACCAGGCAGAAAACCCAAACAGGTAAAGCAAGATGTCTGCCAAATAGGCGCCTATCACCCCACCACGGTTGTGGAGCTGCTCGGCATCTCGCCCAACGGAGTGCGACCAGGCTGGGTCAGCGGCATTCCAAGTGGCCAGCACTAGGGCCAGCCAGGCAGCCAACGCAGCAAACAATATCCAGCGCGCTTCCCGTGCGATGGATAAGAGGCGCGTTTGCAACGCTGAAGGCCCATTTCGGGTGTTTCGGGTCGTGCGCGAAGGTCGCGTCGTGGCGGGAGAAAGTCGAGGCATGGAGAACATTATAATTTGCAGGTCAATCTAGAGGGTAAATTCAATGTCAACGCCAAAACATGCCAAAGTTCTCATTTTGGGCTCAGGCCCGGCCGGCTATACCGCCGCAGTCTACGCTGCTCGCGCCAACCTGAATCCAGTCATGATCACCGGACTCGCCCAGGGCGGTCAACTCATGACCACGACCGAGGTCGATAACTGGCCCGCAGACGCAGCCGGCGTGCAAGGCCCCGAGCTCATGCAACGCTTTGCCGCACACGCAGAGCGGTTCAATACCGAGATGGTATTCGACCACATCGCCAGTGTCGACTTCTCCAGCCGGCCCTTTCGCCTGACCGGTGACGGTGGTGCACAGTACACCTGTGATGCTCTGATCATTGCGACAGGGGCTTCGGCCAAGTATCTGGGCCTCCCTTCCGAGGAAGCCTTCATGGGCCGCGGCGTGTCTGGCTGCGCCACCTGCGACGGTTTTTTCTATAAAAATCAAGATGTTGCAGTAGTTGGCGGTGGCAATACAGCGGTCGAAGAGGCGCTTTACCTCTCTAATATTTGCCGCTCAGTCACGGTCGTGCATCGCCGCGACAAGTTCCGCGCTGAGCCCATCATGATCGACAAAATGATGGATAAGGTCGCAAACGGCAACATGAAAATCGCCGCTTTTCGCGAAATCGACGAAGTGTTGGGTGACCAAAGTGGCGTCACAGGGGTGCGCCTGCGCTCCACGAAAGGCGAACCCTCACTGGATCTGACCTTAACAGGCGTCTTTATTGCCATCGGTCACCAGCCAAACACAGGTATTTTTGAGGGTAAGTTAGACATGGCCAACGGTTACATCGTGACCAAAAGCGGCTTATCAGGCTTGGCCACAATGACCTCTGTGCCAGGTGTGTTTGCTGCAGGGGACGTACAGGATCACGTCTACCGTCAAGCCATCACCAGCGCAGGAACAGGCTGCATGGCCGCTCTGGACGCCCAACGGTGGCTGGAGAATGCGGAGCAATAAGGCAGGCCTGGCCGACCTCAAACGCCTGCATGTGGCCGCCCAGGCCGCACGCGAGGCAGATGAGGCGCGCGCAAAGGCACAACAAAAACAGGCGCTGGCAGCAAGCTCGGCCAGTGCTGCCGATCGCCAGCTCTTTACGCGCATGACCCAAGCGGTGACACCACTCAACGCAGCCGAACGCATTTTGCATCGGGCCGCCGGAGAACAGAGCGCGAGCGACCAACTTGCTCAGCGTCGGGCACGTGCGGCGGGCCAAGAACCCGAGCCCACCTTGGGGCTCTCAGATGGTTTCTCAGCGTTTGCAGACGACCAAACTGAATTGCAGTGGGCCGCCCCGGGTGTCGGCCCAGATGTCCAACGTCAACTGCGCAAAGCGTATTGGCCGGTCAGCGCACATTTGGACTTACACGGCCTGACCAGTGATCAAGCGCGGTCAGCCCTTGCCTCGTTTGTTGCGGAGAGCCAGAACCACGGAGCGCGCTGCATCCGAATCGTGCACGGGAAAGGCTACGGCTCACAAAACGGCCAACCGGTCTTAAAAAGCCGCGTTGCGCAGTGGCTGACTCAACTACCTGCGGTACGGGCCTTTGCGAGCGCACCCCTCGCACATGGCGGCGAAGGCGCCCTCTTAGTCTTAATCCGGCTGTCTTAGGTATTCCACCATTTGCTGGGTGACCGCAAGTGGCGCAGGCGTCACCCAAGACACCATTACGATCGCTACGAATGCCACAGGAGCACCAAAAACGCCTGCAGCAATCGGTTGAATGTGCCACCACAAGTCCACCGGCACTCCGGTTGGAATACCCAGCACGAGTTCTCTGAGCCAAGGCTGCGCTTGCACCATGTAATAGATTGTGACACCGAGCCCAGACAACATTCCGGCCGCAGCACCATATTTGTTGGCACGCTTCCAAAACACACCCATGACCAACACCGGGAAGAAAGACGCCGCAGCGAACGAAAACGCTGCGCCCACCAAAAACAAAATATCGGCAGGCGTGCGGGTAGCAGCCCACGCCGCAGCAAAAGCAACAATCAGTAAAAGCATTTTCGACAGAATCACTTGTCGTCCTGCCCCCATTCTGGGAGAGACCACTCTAAACAACGTGTCATGCGATAACGCATTGGATAAGGTCAATAACAAACCATCTGCGGTAGAAAGTGCAGCGGCTAAGGCACCGGCCGCGACAAGCCCCGAGATCACGTAAGGCAAACCGCCAATCTCTGGGGCCGCAAGCACAACCACATCGGCACCTAGCTGCACCTCTGCAAGCTGCACAATCCCATCTTGGTTCAAGTCTACGATGCTGATTAAAGAGCGATCGACGGCAGACCACGCATTCACCCAAGCTGGGAGCTGCGCAAAAGGGATACCTACCAAGTCAGAATAGATTTCAAACTTAATCAAGATAGCCAAAGCGGGTGCGGTCATGTAGAGCAAGAGAATGAATAGCAGCGACCAAAACACTGACTTTCGCGCTTCACTGACCGAAGGGGT
>CAMCWG010000057.1 GCA_945882005.1 Bordetella parapertussis | reverse complement strand
ATCGCCTTCGCAGCACGCACCGCAAAGGCATCGGCCTCCATCAAGAACGGCATGGCATAAGGATTCTGCGCCGTCATTTCCGTCTTGATATAGCCTGGCGCAATCGTCACCACATGTACGTCATGAGGTTTGAGCTCGAGCCTCAGACTCTCGCAGTAGGTTGCCACAGCGGCTTTCGATGCGCTGTATGCCCCCGCACCAGGCAATCCTCGGACACCCGCCACGCTGGCGATCCCGACCAGCGTCCCGGCTCGTCTGGCCTTCATCGCAGCCACAAACGGCTCAAAACTTGATACGGTGGCATTCACGTTGGTTTGCATGATTGCACTAAAGACAGAGAAATCATCTTCACACTCTGTCAACGTACCCGCACTAATGCCAGCACTGGCGATCACCGTGTCGACAAAACCAACTTGTGCTTGAAAGTGATACGCAGCAGCGTGCAACGCATCCCGATCACAGACATCAACGGCATACACATGATGCTGACCTGGCAAAGAAGCAGCCAAACCGTGCAAACGATCAGCGCGGCGTGCCAACAAACCAAGCGTCTGCCCCTGCGCGGCATAGTGCCGCGCCAGCGCCGCGCCTAGCCCGCTACTTGCACCTGTGATAAAAACTGGCATGGCTTAGGCTGCGTCAGACACAGTGCCAGCTTGCTTGACGATGCCGGCAGAAATCAGTTGAGCAATCTCAGCCTTGCCCAGACCAAACTCCGTCAACACCTCAACGGAGTGCTCGCCAATGCGCGGGGAGCTTTGCGCCTTGCGGTGGTAGGGATGCGATGGCAGTCCCATGTAGGGCAGCGTACCCACACCTGCCTGCTCCAGCTCCTGGAACATCTTGAGATGCAAGGCCTGCGGATGTGTCATGACTCCTGTGTAATCCCGCACGGCGGCGTGCAGCACATCGTGTTGTTGAAACAGAGTCATCCAGTGCGCAGTAGGCTTATGTTTTAACTGCGCATTCATATCTGCATGGAGTTGCGCACGGTTATCAAAGCGGATGGCGTTATCTAGATAACGTGCATCCGTGATCCACTCGGGTCGCTCCATCGCACGGCAGATGTTGTGAAAGTGATCGGTGTTGACAGTCACCACAGAGATTTTCCCGTCCGCGGTGTCAAATACTCCGTTGGGCGCACTCACCGCACCGAAAGGCCTTTTTCCTGCCATCGCTTGTTCAAGAAAACACATTCCTTGAAACGACGCGCAGGCTTCAAACAGGCTCACTTGCACGTGGGCCCCACGCTTACGTGCCAAGCGCTGATACAGAGCGGTCGCAGCGCCTTGAGACGCATACAAACCAGTCATCACATCAACAGCAAGTATGCCCACACGTCGAGGCAGCCCCGACTCATCCTGGTTAGAGAACATCAAACCGCTATCGGCTTGCATGACGGAGTCTGTGGCGGGTGCGTCAGCGTAGGGGCCATCCGGTCCGTAGCCACTGATCGACACATAGACAAGATCGGGCTTTTCGCGCGACAACTCGTTGTAGCCCACGCCAAGGCGCTCTGCCACCCCGGGACGAAAGTTCTGTACAACGACATCAGCCTGTGAAGCTAAGCCACGCAGAATTTTTTTTCCTGCGTCGGTGCGGGCATCCAGCGCCAACGCCTGCTTACCCGCGTTGTATTGAATCGCAAGCGCATTGTGATCGCCCTTCCTGACACCCACGAAACGGATCCAGTCACCTGCTGGCGGCTCAACTTTTAAGACATGAGCGCCCTGCTGCCACAAAATATGCGCACAATAGGGTCCCGCAATCCCTTGGGATATGTCCAGGACCCGGAGGCCAGCGTAAGGAAGGTCGACGTCGGCGATCATAATGAACGGTGCAAGTCCTGTAACGCGTAAACCTTGATGCCATTGCCTTCACGCAAGTACTGCATACCTTCCACGGCAGCCCAGGCACCAGCAATCGTCGTGTAGTACGTCACACGCGCAGCGAGAGCCTGGGTACGAATTGCACGAGAGTCTGTAATGGCATTACGACGCTCTTCAACAGTGTTGATGACCAAAGACACTTCACCGTTCTTGAGCATGTCAACAATATGCGGACGTCCCTCGGCGACCTTGTTGACCACAGCGACAGGGATACTTGCATCCTTGATCGCTGCGGCAGTGCCACGCGTAGCTACAATCTTGAACCCTAAGGCATGTAAGCCGCGTGCGACTTCAACGGCCTTGGGTTTATCCTGATTCTTCACACTTAAGAAGACTGTGCCAGACGTTGGCAAATTAACACTTGCGGCCATTTGCGATTTCACAAACGCTTCACCAAACGTCACACCAACACCCATGACCTCGCCGGTAGACTTCATTTCAGGGCCGAGAATCGTGTCAACACCTGGGAACTTAACAAAAGGGAACACCGCCTCTTTCACCGAGAAATAATGCGGGATAACTTCCTTTGTTACTCCCTGTGCTGCCAAGGTTTGGCCCGCCATTACGCGCGCTGCGATCTTGGCAAGCTGCAGGCCAGTCGCTTTCGACACGAAAGGAACAGTGCGCGAGGCACGAGGATTGACCTCAAGCACATACACGTCACCCTTCTGCACAGCAAATTGCACGTTCATTAAGCCCGATACATTCAACGCCCGCGCCATCAATGCCGTCTGACGTTTGATCTCAGCAGTCATCTCGGTGGACAACGAGAAAGGCGGCAAGGAGCAAGCCGAATCGCCAGAATGAACACCTGCCTGCTCGATGTGCTCCATGACACCGCCGATAAACACTTGCTGGCCGTCGCACAAGCAATCCACATCGATCTCAATGGCGTCGTTCAAAAAGCGATCTAACAGTACCGGCGAATCATTACTAACCTTCACGGCCTCTCGCATATAGCGCTCGAGGTCGTTTTGTTCGTGCACAATCTCCATCGCACGGCCGCCAAGCACATAGCTTGGGCGCACAACGAGTGGATAGCCAATCTCTTGTGCGTGATTGAGTGCTTCGCTTTCGGTACGCGCAGTCCGATTGGGCGGCTGACGCAAATTCAGCTTATTCAGGAGCTTCTGGAAACGCTCGCGATCTTCGGCCACATCGATCGACTCAGGACTTGTCCCAATGATCGGCGCACCGTTGGCTTCTAAAGCACGGGCCAGTTTCAATGGTGTCTGCCCACCATACTGCACGATGATGCCGACAGGCTTTTCTTTGTGAACGATTTCTAAAACATCTTCAAGCGTCAGTGGCTCAAAATACAAGCGGTCTGACGTGTCGTAGTCAGTCGAGACGGTCTCTGGATTGCAATTGACCATGATAGTTTCGTAACCATCTTCGCGCAGGGCCAAGGCAGCATGCACGCAGCAATAGTCAAATTCGATCCCTTGACCAATCCGGTTGGGGCCACCACCTAACACCATGATCTTTTTACGATCCGTCGGTGCGGCTTCGCACTCCTCTTCGTAGGTGGAATACAAGTACGCTGTATTCGTTGCGAACTCGGCTGCGCAAGTGTCAACACGTTTGTACACGGGGCGAACATTAAATTGGTGGCGCAGTTTGCGCACCTCAGCCTCAACCGTATCGAGCAAAAAGGCCAGCCTGCGATCAGAGAAACCACGTCGTTTGAGCTGCAACAGGGTTGCCGCATCAACATCGCCGAGCGTGCGTTGCTCGAGCGCCAATTCGATATCGACAATTTCTTTAATCTGCGACAAGAACCATGGATCAATGTGCGTCAACTGTTGCACTTCGTCCAACGAAAAACCTTGCGCAAACGCATCGCCTACGTACCAGATACGCTCGGGGCCTGGCTCGCCAAGTTCGATTTGAATTTTTTCGCGATCAGTCGTCTTTTGGTTCAAGCCATCGACACCGACCTCAAGGCCGCGGAGTGCCTTTTGGAAGGACTCTTGGAAAGTCCGTCCAATCGCCATCACTTCACCCACAGACTTCATCTGTGTAGTCAGTCGTGCATCAGCTGTCGGGAACTTCTCGAAAGCGAAACGCGGAACCTTTGTCACAACGTAATCGATGGTGGGCTCAAATGACGCGGGCGTTGCACCACCGGTAATTTCGTTCTTAAGCTCATCAAGCGTGTAGCCAACCGCCAAACGGGCCGCGACTTTTGCGATAGGAAAACCGGTCGCCTTCGAGGCCAGCGCGGATGAACGCGATACGCGCGGGTTCATTTCAATCACAATCATCCGGCCGTTGTCCGGATTGAGTGCGAACTGCACGTTAGAACCACCTGTATCGACCCCGATCTCGCGCAAGACTGCGATCGAGGCATTACGCATGATTTGATATTCTTTATCAGTCAGCGTCTGCGCGGGTGCAACGGTGATGGAGTCACCGGTGTGCACACCCATTGGATCAAGGTTTTCGATCGAACACACAATAATGCAGTTGTCCGCGCTGTCGCGCACAACTTCCATTTCAAATTCTTTCCAGCCGAGCAACGACTCTTCGATCAAGAGCTCACTTGTCGGCGATGCCTCAAGACCGCGGCGGCAAATCGTCTCGAACTCTTCGGCGTTGTAGGCAATCCCGCCACCACTACCACCGAGCGTAAAGCTTGGACGAATTACTGCAGGAAAGCCCGACGTACCGATTTCCACAGCGATACGCTTCTGCACTTCCCATGCTTCTTCCAGCGTATGCGCTACGCCAGACTTCGCTGACTCTAGGCCAATGGCAGTCATCGCCACTTTGAATTTTTGACGATCTTCGGCTTTCTCGATGGCATGCGCATTCGCGCCGATTAGTTCAACGCCAAACTTTTTGAGTACGCCATGCTTATCCAGATCCAAGGCGCAGTTCAGAGCCGTCTGCCCACCCATCGTCGGCAACACCGCATCAGGTCGCTCTTTCTCAATGATTTTTTCTACAACTTGCCAAGTGATGGGCTCGATGTAGGTGACGTCCGCCGTTTCTGGGTCAGTCATGATCGTCGCAGGGTTACTGTTCACCAGAATGGTTCGATATCCTTCGGCCTTCAGGGCTTTGCAAGCCTGTGCACCGGAGTAATCGAACTCGCAGGCCTGACCGATAATGATCGGACCGGCACCAATGATGAGGATACTTTTTAGGTCAGTACGTTTGGGCATGGTGACTCTTTATTTTTTACTAGCCATCAGGCTCATGAATTTGTCGAACAGAACAACGATGTCGTGCGGTCCAGGGCTTGCCTCTGGGTGGCCTTGAAAACAAAACGCTGGACGGTCGGTCAATTCAAAGCCCTGCAAGGTGCCATCAAAAAGAGAGACATGCGTGACGCGTGCATTTGTTGGAAGCGTCTTTGCATCGACTGCGAAACCGTGATTTTGTGCGGTGATAGACACACGCCCCGTCGCGACGTCTTGCACCGGATGATTGGAGCCATGATGACCGGTTTTCATCTTGACCGTTTTTGCACCAAGCGCTAAGCCCATAATCTGGTGCCCTAAGCAAATGCCGAACAACGGTAGCTTGCGCTCGAGGAAAACCTTTGCCGCTGTAATCGCGTAATCGCAGGGGTCAGGATCCCCAGGACCGTTCGATAAGAACACACCATCGGGATTCAGTTTCAACACATCGTCCGCGGTGCTTTGCGCTGGCACCACCGTAATGCGACAGCCACGCTCGGCCAACAGTCGGAGAATGTTTGACTTGACACCAAAATCGTAAGCAACGACGTGTGGAGTTTTGCTGTCGGTCTTGCCGTAGCCCTGCCCCAGAGTCCAGGTGCTTTCAGTCCAGGTCGACGGAGCCGTCGACGAAACTACTTTGGCAAGGTCTTGGCCGGACATACCAGGAAATTTCGCAGCCAGCTCCAGCGCGCGCTTGGCATCCTCACCGACCAAAATACATCCGCCTTGCGCACCACCCTCACGCAAAATACGCGTCAACTTGCGCGTATCGATCTCGGCAATCGCGACAATGCCCTGAGACTTCAAATAATCTGGCAACGATTGTGTCGAACGGAAGTTCGAGAGAAGCTGCGGGCAGTTACGCACGATCAAGCCCGCCGCATGCACTTTGCTCGACTCAACGTCCTCGGGATTGATCCCGGTATTACCAATGTGGGGATAGGTCAGTGTGACAATCTGACCACTGTAACTTGGATCAGTAAGGATTTCTTGGTATCCGGTCATCGCCGTGTTGAACACAACCTCAGCGACGGTGTGACCCTCAGCACCGATCGACACTCCCTGAAAGACGGTTCCGTCCGCGAGCGCTAAAATGGCCGGGGAGCGCAAAGAAACGCTCTCATTCGAAGGATTGGGCTTAGAAGCGGCGTGCCTAGAAGCGATGTGCTTAGCATTCTTTAGCTCTATTTCTTGGAATATATTTGGCAGCACAATCAACCCCGGCGTCAAAATCAGTAAGCAAACCTTGGAAGTATAACCCGATGGCAAGCCTTCTCGAATCCCTAAGATCCCAAACCACCGTAGTCGCCGATACAGGCGACTTTGAAGGCATGCGGCGCTATCAGCCCACGGATGCAACGACCAACCCGTCCTTAATCCTCAAAGCCGTACAACAAGACGCATACAAGCCCATGCTTGAGCGCTGTGTGCGTGCCAATTCAGGCGCTAGCACCCCCGACCTAGTCGACCACCTCCTGGTGGCCTTTGGGACAGAAATTCTCAACATCGTGCCAGGACGGGTCTCGACTGAAGTCGATGCACGACTGTCTTTCGACACGCGCAGCACGGTTGAACGTGCTCGCCGCCTCATTGCGCTGTATGAAAAAGCAGGCTTTGAGCGCGCGCGTATCTTGATCAAAATCGCTGCGACTTACGAAGGCATACAAGCTGCTCGGGTTCTGCAGGCCGAGGGCATCCGATGCAATCTCACCTTGCTGTTCTCTCTCGTTCAAGCCGTTGAGTGCGCGGATGCAAATGTGCAGCTGATCTCGCCCTTTGTTGGTCGCATCTATGACTGGCATAAGAAACAACAAGGATCGGCCTGGGACGAGGCCGCCAATAGCGGCGTGAACGATCCGGGTGTGCTGTCCGTATCTCGCATTTATAGCTACTACAAAAATTTTGAGATTTCCACGGAAATCATGGGGGCAAGCTTTAGAAATACAGGCCAAATTCTGGCGCTCGCAGGGTGTGATCTGCTCACGATCAGTCCAGAATTACTTGCCAGTCTATCCGCGGATCAAGGCAGCGTCACCTCACGCTTGAACGCGGAGTTTGCGAAAGCGAACCCAGCCAAGCGCCTGCCCGCAGGCGAACAGGCTTTCCGCTTCTTACTGAACGAAGACGCGATGGCGACCGAAAAACTTTCGGAAGGTATCCGCGCGTTTGTGGCTGATGCGCGCAAACTAGACAGCTTGATTGAAGCGCAGCGCTAAATCTTTTTAACCCCGCCTACTTTAGGTGGGCTTGCGCTCCATGAGCGCCCAAGCGACAGTCCCTGCATCCACATATTCGATTTCACTGCCTGCAGGGACACCACGCGCCAATCTCGTTACCTTAATCCCTCGCGTGCGCAACGCCTCGGATAGATAATGCGCAGTTGTTTCACCCTCGGCTGTGAAGTTCGTCGCCAAGATGACCTCTTGCACAACCCCATCGGCCGCACGCGCTAGTACACGATCAAAATCGAGCTCATCGGGGCCGGTACCCTCGAGCGGCGCCAAATGCCCCATCAGAACGTAATAGAGCCCGGTGTAGCCATGTGTCGCTTCAATTGAATTTTGATCTGCCGGGGTCTCGACAATACAAAGCAAGGTCTTATCGCGTTCTGAGTGCAAACAGGTTGCACAGACCGGGACTTCGGTAAAGCCGTTGCACTGCTCGCAATGCTGCAGTCGCTCCACGGCATTCGTCAACGCCTGACCCAGTTGTTGGGCCGCCTGCAAATCATGTTGCAACAAATGGTAGGCCATGCGTCGCGCAGTACGCACCCCAACGCCAGGCAGACGCTTTAAAGCTTCGACCAGGGCCAATAACGGTTGCGGCTCTGACGTGGAGTTTTCCATGGAATGAATTTAGAAAGGCAACTTCATTCCGGGTGGCAACGGCATACCCGCTGTGACAGCAGCCATTTTCTCAGAGGACGTGGCCTCCGCTTTGCGCAAGGCATCGTTAAACGCCGCGGCGACCAAGTCTTCGAGCATGTCTTTGTCATCGGCTAACAAGCTCGGATCAATCGCGACGCGCTTGACGTCATGGCGACATGTCATCGTGACTTTTACCAAGCCACCACCCGAAGCGCCCTCAACTTGGATATCCGCAAGCGCATCCTGCGCCTTCTTCATATTTTCTTGCATCTGTTGCGCTTGACGCATAAGACCGGCAATCTGCCCTTTCATCATGATAGAAATTCCTAAATACGATTAATTTAAATTGAATTCGACTGCCCAGGACGGACGGAGCCCGGCACAACCTGCGCGCCAAAATCTTTGACTAAGGCCTGCACAAACGGATCAACCTGAACCGAAGCTTCGGCGTTTTGCTGGCGGGTCTCCTGCTCAGCCAGATCCAAGGCATGGGCAGACTCGCCCTGCACGGCTCCGACCTCAAACGAGACTTGTAAATCGGCCCCAAAAAACTCTTTCAACACTACACGCAATCTCTCGGCATGCACGCCTTCGGAGAGTGCCTTATTGGAGACGCGAAGCAGAATCGTACGTCCTTTGGCTGAAACGCATTCAGACTGACGGGCAAGTTGCTGCGCCATTCCCGTTAAAGGCAACTTCGCAGAGAAGGCAGCCCAAGGTTCAGGTAGCACTACGTCAACGCTCGGGCGAGCATTGCCTGCAGTCGGCGTTACGATCGGTGTGATGATCGATGCGGCAGCGGGTGCGGTGGTAGCTGCGGTGGCAGGTGTGGAAGCAGGTGCAGCCTTAGGCGCAGCGGAAGTTGTTGTCACCGTTGCTGAAGTACTTTCCACTGGTTCGCTAGGAGGGGCTTGAACAGGCTCAGGAATTGCAAGTTTTTCTGGTTCTTGCGCACCGCGTGGCACAAGAGCCAGCATTCGCAGACACGCCATCACAAAGCCGGCATACTCATCGGGCGCTAAAACAAGTTCGTTACGGCTATGCACGGCTACGGTGTAGAACAACTGGACCACATCTGGGTGCATACTTGCCGCAAAACGCGACAGATCAGCAGCAATCGGATCAGTTTGATCAAGCGCTTGAGCGACCCTCTGCACAATGGCTATTCGGGACAACATCACGGCCAAATCAGCGAGTGCCGCGCGATAAGACAAGCCGCGCGTGGCCAGTTCATCTGCAATCTCGAGCACAGTGGCGGCCTGCCCTGACTGCAGGGCGTCAAGCAGGCGCACTAAGTGCCGCTGATCGATCGTACCCAGCATGCCGCGCACAGCCTCCTCAGTGAGGTTTCCAGCACTGTATGCAATGGCTTGATCTGTCAGGGACAACGCATCTCGCATCGAGCCAGCCGCCGCTTGCCCTAGCAACCGCAGCGCAGGAACCTCAAAAGGCATTTGCTCTTGGGCAAGAACGTTCTCAAGGTGACCAACAATCGCCTCGCCCGGCATTTGCTTCAGGTTGAACTGCAAGCAGCGCGACAAGACAGTTACAGGTATTTTCTGTGGATCAGTCGTTGCCAAAATAAACTTGACATGCGGCGGAGGCTCTTCGAGCGTCTTGAGCATGGCATTGAAGGCGTGACCGGTGA
The DNA here is from genome assembly GCA_945882005.1 of Bordetella parapertussis. Classification (GTDB taxonomy): domain Bacteria; phylum Pseudomonadota; class Gammaproteobacteria; order Burkholderiales; family Burkholderiaceae_B; genus Zwartia; species Zwartia parapertussis_C. The sequence goes on along the minus strand of CAMCWG010000057.1, from coordinate 3,048 downwards.
GCATGTGAACTTCATCGATCATGTAGACCTTGAAGCGTCCAGCACCAGGCGAATAAACAGCCTGCTCCAACAATTGCGTCATTTCCTCAACACCGCGATTGGAAGCTGCATCCAATTCGAGGTAGTCGACGAATCGACCTTCATCGATTTCGGTGCACGCTTGACAAACACCGCAGGGGGTGGCCGTGATGCCTTTCTCGCAGTTAAGGGCCTTGGCCAAGATACGCGACAGCGTTGTCTTCCCAACGCCGCGCGTACCAGTAAATAACCAGGCGTGATGCAAGCGCTGCGTTGTCAAAGCGTGCGTCAACGCACGAACAACATGATCCTGTCCGACAAGCGTGTCGAAGGAACGGGGACGCCATTTGCGCGCAAGGACCAGATAACTCATGAGCTGTACCGACCACAAACGGTAATTAAAGAGGCGAGCCTGACTTCGGCACTAGTTCTGCACGACTATGGCTGCTTCGTTCCCGACCTGACCAGGTTTGCCGCCGAACCATGCGAAGGGGCCCGCCAACCTCAATTCTAGCAGGGCTAGCCGCGAGCGCGGGGATCAAAGTCAAACCATAGGTCATCACGCGGGAAATACAAGGCTGCGCGAGCAGGCCGGCCATCCAGAGCACTAACCTGTTCGCAGTAGCGTGCCAATTGCGTTGTGTATCGCGCCAGCATCCGTTGGCCAAATGCTTCTCGGCTCTCATCGCTTGCCGGACGTCCAGTTTTGTAATCAACAACCAACCATCCAGATTCGTCGGATATAGCCAAATCAAGCACCGAAACTTTTCCCGCAGCATCCAGTAAGACCCATTCCCGACGTGCATCTAGGCTCAGCAATAAATCCCGTCCTCGTTCATTCGTGATCATCGCCAACAAGGTCTCAAGGACCTCGTGCGCTAGGTCCGCGATCTCTTCTTGAGGCAAACCGAGCTGTCGACATTGCAATTCGATGCGTCCGCGCTGTGCACGCAGTTTGTCAACACTCCAGCCTCGACCTGAATGTCGTCCCAAGTGATCTAACCAAGAGTGGATCAAGGTTCCAAGGAGGCGATCATGAGACTTGACAGCCGGCCAAGCGAAGGCCTGCGTGTAGCCCAATCCCGAGGCAGTTGTCTTGGCTACCACTTGCTCGGCTTTTGCTGCCTGCGTGCGCAACGCAGGCAACTCTCGTCTGAACAATTCTGATCCGCGGTGAGCAGGGACTGGTAACACCGCCCGATCGCTATGCTGCAAATCAGGCGGCACCTCCACCGAAGGCCAACCAGACCACAGCCGGCTGAGCAAACTACCAGAGGCGGGCTTAGTAACCGACCCGTCCTTGAGCGAAATCTCGGCAACGAGATGTAATCGCTGCTTGGCGCGCGTGGCCGCAACATAAAGCAACCGGTCCACCTCGTAATCCCCTCGACGCTTTTCACGCAAACCAAGGTAGCGTGAAATCGGGTCATGACCCTCGCGGGCGCGAGGCTTAATCGGCCCGAGCATCAGCTTTGAACCAACCTGCTCGAAGTAAACAAGCGGTACGCGATCGCTCGTCGGCCCATGCTGTAGCCCATACAAAATTACCGATTCAAACTGTAGCCCTTTGCACTTGTGCATTGTCATCACCTCAACGGCATGCGCGTCGGTTCCAGGTGAGGCAAATAATTTCTTCATTTGTTTTTCAAGCGCCCCAATGTCTAGCCCACCGTAGGGAGCCAAGCGCTCAATTAACGCAAACAAACTTTCCGCGTCGAGCAAGTCAGAGGGCGACAGCGCTAAGGCCGGACCACCAAGGTCGCGCCACAATCGCTGCAGGCGTGAAGCAAAAGGCAATACATCATCCGCCTCAAGGGCCTCTAACAAAATCGGCGCTACCGCACGCAGCCGCTCAAACTCAGAGGGTTCTAATATTTGCTCGGCCAAACACCCTCGCCCGTCCTCCGACACGCGCAAGACACGATGTAATACCTGTGGAACAGCTTGTCTAGGATATTGTGCAAACAGCGCATGCAGGCTATTCAACGAAAGGCCGCAATAGCCTGAGCGCAGGATCGATACCCAAGCTGCCCGATCGCCAGGATGGGTCACGGCGCGAACAACCTGCACCAGATCGATCACATACGGTCGCTTATCGAGCGGCACTAAATCCACAGCTCTGCATGCAATCCCCGCTTGCGTCAGCAAGCGCGTCACATCATTGAGGTGAGACCGCGCACGAACCAACACGGCAACAGGATGCTCGGCGTTTGGAAACTGGGCGAGCGCTTCGCGCACCAAGTCGACCACAATGCTCTCGGTGCTGCGCGATGATCCAACCCATGCATGATGAAAATGCACGGCGTCACCCTGAGCAAGTTCTTTAAAAGGTTCTGACTCTGCATAGGAAATCGCCCCGACTTCAGCGTCATCTTCCTGCGGAAACATCGGAGCAAATGTTTGATTCACCCAACGCACAATGCCCGCTTGCGAACGAAAGTTATCGCTGAGTTGCAAGTATTCTGGAATCAGGCTGTCATCACGAAAGGCTCGTAGACCGTGGTCTCGAACTTGTAAAAACAAACTAACGTTCGCTTTGCGAAAGCGATAGATCGACTGCATCGGGTCGCCTACAAAAAAAACCGTCCGTCCATCGTCAGGCTGCCAACCCGCAGTGATTTTTTCAATTAACTGGATTTGTGATTGGCTGGTATCTTGGAACTCATCAATCAATAGGTGCTGAATGTTGGCATCAAGTCTTAGAAGCAACTCACTCGGCTGATCAACGCGCCCCAGCGCCAAATCCGCTCGCCTCGCGATCTCAGTAAAGTCAACTTCACCAGCCTGCATAAACTGCAGCGTCAGTTGTCCAGCAGCCAAACGCAATGATTGCAATTGCGCCTGCAAGATTTCCCATTGGTCCGCGCTAAAGACTGGGTTAGGTGTTTCGGTGATCTCCGACAAGCGCTCGACCCATTCCGGCACCGGCTCCACACGAAACCGTTCAAGCCATTGCGCAAACGCCTTTTTTGCAGGAGCAAACTCTGCCGCAGGTGGAAACCCAATCATTACACTGATCTGCGAGCGAAC
>CAMCWG010000056.1 GCA_945882005.1 Bordetella parapertussis | reverse complement strand
GTCAAATCACTGTAATCTTCAGGGATTAAAAGACAAACCTAACTTAAATAGGTTTCTACCCATGACTGCCCGCAAAAAGCCCGAAGCCTTGTATTTCAATCGCGAGTTATCACTGCTCAAATTCAATGAGCGCGTGCTGGCCATGGCGGAACTCGCTGATACACCTGCGCTGGAGAAACTGCGCTACGTCTGTATCGTGGGTTCGAATCTAGATGAGTTTTTTGAGATTCGGGTATCAAGCCTGAAGGCTCAGATTGCTCAGTACCCTAATGTTGTCGGCCCCGATGGGCTGACGGCAGAGTGGGCCTTCGATCAAGTGCAACAAGCTGTGCATGAGCTCGTTGCACGTCAGTACAGTTTACTGAACGATAAAGTGCTACCAGAGTTGCGCGCTTCCGGTGTTGAATTGCATCAAGCCGCCGAGTGGAATGAAGCGCAGACCGCCTGGGCGCGAGAAGTATTCCATCGCGACGTGATGCCCTTGCTCACGCCGATTGGTTTGGATCCTGCACATCCATTCCCTCGCGTCTACAACAAGAGCCTAAATTTTATCGTTCCACTTTCCGGTGTAGATGCTTTCGGTCGCAAGGCAACGATTGCGATTGTGCAGGCACCGCGCGCGTTACCTCGGCTCATCAAAATGCCTCCGAGTGTGTCTGGCCAGCCTCATGGTTTCATCTTGTTGACGGGATTGCTGCGTGCCTTTGTAGGTGAGTTGTTCCCCGGGATGCATATGGAGGGCTGTTATCAGTGGCGTGTGACCCGTAACAGTGACCTGTTTGTCGATGAGGAAGAGGTCACCAACCTGAGACATGCGTTGCAGGGTGAATTATCACAGCGCAACTTTGGTTCGGCGGTTCGTCTTGAGATTGATCACAACACGCCGGACCACATTGAGTCGTTTTTACAGAAAGAATTCGCACTGACGCCTGCCGACACCTATCGCGTGAATGGTCCAGCAAACGTTGCGCGTTTGATGCAAATTTGTAGTTTAGTGAAAGAGCCAGCTTTACTATTTCCGGCGTTTCAAGGAAAGCTTCCGTCACCTTTTGAGACTCTGCCTGGCAGGTCTGCAGCGATGTTTGAGCTGATCGCCAAGGGCGATCGACTTTTACATCATCCGTACCAATCGTTCCAGCCCGTCGTTGATTTTTTGACCGCAGCGGCGACTGATCCGGACGTTGTGGCGATCAAGCAGACCATCTATCGGACCGGTGAAGACTCGGAACTAATGCGCCTCTTGCTCGCAGCTGCCAAGTCTGGCAAAGAAGTGACTGTGGTCGTAGAGTTGATGGCCCGGTTTGATGAGCAGACGAATATCAATTGGGCAGCCCGCCTAGAAGAGGTCGGTGCCCACGTAGTTTACGGCGTGGTGGGTCATAAGACGCACGCAAAAATGGCGTTAGTGTTGCGTCGAGAAAAAGGGCGCATCCGCCGTTATGGTCACCTTGGTACAGGTAATTATCATTTACGTACTGCGAGCCTTTACACGGACTTCGGACTGCTTACCGCGGACCCGAAGCTCTGCGAAGACATGGATCAGGTTTTTTCTCAGCTCACAGGTTTAGGTGAGCGCCGAACACTGAAGCATTTATTGCAGGCACCGTTTACCTTGCATAGCTCAGTGGTGGCGATGATCCGTGCTGAGGCCCGTGCGGCCCGCGCAGGCAAGCCGGCCCGTATCCGCGCAAAAATGAACTCGTTGCTTGAGCCTATCGTCATTCAAGAGTTATACAAGGCTAGCCAGGCGGGAGTAAAGATTGACTTGGTTATACGTGGTGTCTGTGCTCTGCGCTCGGCAGTGGCAGGGCTGTCCGAGAACATTACCGTACGCTCAATAGTTGGTCAGTTCTTGGAGCACTCACGCGTATTTTATTTTTATGCGGGGGGCGAGGAAAAAGTTTACCTATCGTCGGCAGACTGGATGGATCGAAACTTCTTCCGACGCGTTGAAGTGGCGTTTCCAGTCAACGACAAGACCCTCAAGAAGCGTGTTATCGACGAGGCTTTTACCTATGCGCTGAAAGACAATTTGCGCGCTTGGATTCAACAAGCCGATGGCACCTACACCATCGTTCGCAGGCGCGGCGCCGTTTTTTCTCTGCACCAACACCTGATGGAACGGCTGGGGGCTTAGCCGTCCGGTTCGCGCCTAGTGGCGTGAGATTAAGTTTTTCTTGTGTTTGGCGCCAATGGCGCTGCTTGTCACAATTCCGTCATGTTGTCCCTCTACCATCCAATCTGTTGTCGCAAAGTAACGTCTTTCAACGATTTTTAGGAACTAAAAAATGATCAAACGTGCACTCCTTTCCTTGTCGGCAGGTCTAGTTATGACCACCGCCGCCCTAACAAGCCAGGCCGCGGATATCACCGGTGCGGGCGCTACCTTCCCGTATCCCATTTTTGCTAAGTGGGCAGAGGTTTACAAAAAAATTGAGAACGTTGGTTTGAATTATCAATCGATTGGTTCTTCAGGTGGCTTGCGCCAAATCCGTGCTAAGACTGTAACGTTCGGTGCGTCTGATGCGCCTGTCGCTGGTGGGCAGTTGGACAAAGACGGTATGGTGCAGTTTCCAGTGATTCTGGGTGGTGTTGTACCCGTTATCAACGTTGAGGGCTTCAAGCCAGGTGAATTGAAAATCACCGGTGCCGCACTGGCTGAAATCTTCATGGGCACGATTTCCAAATGGAACGACCCTAAGCTGCTTGCATTGAATCCAGGCAAGAAGCTGCCTGACCAGGCTATCACTGTCGTGCATCGTGCTGACGGTTCTGGTACGACATTCATTTTTACTGACTATTTGTCAGAAGCCAGCAAAGCCTGGGCCGATAAAGTTGGTAAAGGTGCTGCAGTTAAGTGGCCAGCAGGCAGTTCGGTCGGCGGTAAGGGTAATGAAGGTGTTGCCGCAAACGTCGCACGCGTGAAGGGGTCGATTGGTTATGTTGAGTTTGCATATGCCAAACGCAACAAGATCCCTCACCTGCAAATGCAGAATAAGAACGGCAAGTTCGTAGATCCGGGCGAAGCCACTTTTGCAGCAGCTGCGGCTGGTGCAGATTGGTTTAGCGTTCCTGGTATGGGTATCTCGTTGGTCGAGCAGAAAGGCGATGCCGCTTGGCCGATTACTGGCGCCTCTTTCGTTCTGATGTACAAGGACCCAGTCAACAAGGCCGCCTCAAAAGACACCTTAAAGTTCTTTTCGTGGGCATTTAAAGACGGCAAGCAGTTAGCCTTAGATCTGGACTACGTTCCTTTGCCCGATACATTGACCAAAGCGATCGCCGATAAAGTTTGGGCCCAGATCAAGCACTAAGTAGTTCGTTTACATCAAACCGAAAAGACCACGTACCAAGGAGTAGTTGTTGATGAGTCAAATCCTTGCGGATAAGAGCATGATGGATCCAAACATGCTTGCCGTGGTTAAAAAGCAGCGTATTCAAGATTTTTTGTTTCATAAGATTACGCTGCTCTTTTCGGTGCTGGTTTTGCTGGCCTTGGCAGGGATTCTCGTATCCTTGCTGGTCAGTGCGTGGCCTGCTTTTCATAAGTTTGGCGTTGGTTTTATCTGGCGCGTGGAGTGGGATATCATCAACGACGAGTTCGGGGCCATGATTGCCATTTACGGCACATTGGTCAGCTCCGTGATTGCGTTGTTATTAGCTGTGCCCCTCGCCTTTGGTATTGCTGTTTTTCTGACAGAAACCTGTCCGTTGTGGTTGCGCAGGCCTCTTGGCACCGCGATCGAATTGCTCGCTGCGGTACCCTCCATTATTTACGGCATGTTTGGCTTATTTATCTTCGCGCCACTGTTCGCTCAGTACGGTCAACCTGCCCTGCAGTCCACACTTGGTCAAATGCCCTTGATCGGCCCACTTTTTGGTGGTGCGATGAACGGCATTGGCTTGCTTGCAGCAGGGATCATTCTTGCCTTCATGATTCTGCCGTTCATTGCAGCGGTGATGCGTGATGTATTTGAAATCGTTCCGCCGATTTTGCGTGAGTCCGCCTATGGACTCGGCTGCACCACTTGGGAAGTTGTCCGATATATCGTGCTTCCCTACACCCAGAAGGGTGTGATTGGTGGTGTGATGCTAGGGTTGGGTCGTGCGCTGGGCGAGACCATGGCGGTCACCTTCGTTATCGGCAACTCGCAGCGCCTGAGTGAATCGCTTTTTGCGCCAGGGACCTCGATCGCCTCGACACTCGCTAACGAATTTGGCGAGGCGGATGATTTTCATCTCTCGACACTTTTTGCACTTGGCTTCCTGCTCTTCGTTATCACGTTCATTGTGTTGTCGGTCGCGAAAATCATGATTCTGCGCGCTGAGAAATCACAGGGAGCACGTACGTAAATGTCTACTTCAAATCAAACTAATGTTTCCCTTGCGGCTAATTTAGACATCAATTTATATCGGCGTCGCAAGGTGTCGAATCACGTAGGCCTCTTCCTATCGATGTTTTCAATGGCCCTTGGCCTGATTGCCCTTCTTTGGATTTTGATCGTCTTGTTCAAGTACGGTTTCGCGGGCCTGAGTTGGGCGATTTTCACTGAGTCCACTCCTGCTCCTGGGTCAGACGGAGGTGGTTTGGCCAACGCCATTGTGGGCAGTTTGATGATGATCGGGGTCACTGCATTAGTCGCAACGCCGGTCGGAATTTTTGCGGGCGTGTATTTGGCAGAGTTTGGCGATCGTAGTGTCGTCGCTTCGGTCACCCGTTTCGTGACAGATATTATGTTGTCGGCTCCATCGATCGTGCTCGGACTGTTCGTCTATGCAATTTTAGTCGCGCAGGTCAAACACTTTTCTGGTTGGGCTGGGTCCTTTGCGCTCAGTCTGATTGCGATTCCGGTGGTGATTCGCACGACTGAAAATATGCTGCGCTTGGTGCCTGGGAGTCTGCGGGAAGCTGCCTATGCGCTAGGCACGCCTCGTTGGAAAGTGACCACATACGTTACGCTGAGAGCCGCGCGCGCTGGAGTGACAACTGGCCTGCTGTTGGCGCTCGCCCGCATTAGTGGCGAAACAGCTCCGTTACTCTTTACAGCCCTGAACAATCAGTTTTTCTCGACAAACATGAATGCCCCAATGGCAAACCTGCCGGTCGTGATCTTCCAGTTTGCGATGAGTCCCTATGAAAACTGGGTCAATCTTGCTTGGGCTGGTGCTTTGCTCATTACCTTGGCAGTGTTACTACTCAATATTATCGCGCGCGTCATGCTGCGTGAGAAGAAATCCGGGCACTAATTCGCCGCCCCCTCTGGAATCTGTCTATGAACAATCAAGCTAACTCCAAGCCGCTCGCGAATGCGATCGAAGTGCGCGACCTGAATTTCTATTATGGGAAATTCAAAGGGCTTAAAAATATTCAACTCGATATCGCTGAAAGAAAAGTGACAGCTTTCATTGGACCATCGGGTTGCGGCAAGTCGACGCTGTTGCGCGCGATCAATCGCATGTACAGTTTGTATCCAGGGCAGAGGGCGGAGGGGCAGATCAATTTTTATGGTCAGAACATTCTCGATCCCAAGCAAGATTTGAATATGCTACGCGCGCGTATCGGCATGGTATTTCAAAAGCCGACGCCTTTCCCGATGTCGATATATGACAATATCGCTTTTGGTGTGCGTCTGTATCAAAGCCTGAATAAGGCGGATATGGATGAGCGTGTGGAATGGGCTCTGACAAAGGCGGCACTCTGGGGCGAGGTAAAAGACAAGCTCACGCAAAGCGGGTTGTCACTGTCTGGTGGACAGCAACAACGCCTCTGTATCGCGCGCACGGTAGCGGTCAAACCATCAGTGATCTTGCTAGACGAGCCAACTTCCGCGCTTGACCCCATCTCAACAGCGAAAGTGGAAGAGCTGTTGCATGAGCTTAAAAACGATTACACCGTGGCGATTGTTACGCACAACATGCAACAAGCTGCTCGTGTGTCCGACTTCACCGCATTCATGTATTTGGGTGAGTTGGTTGAGTTTGGTGCGACGGACAAGATTTTTGTAAAACCCCAGCGCAAGGAAACTGAGGATTACATCACTGGTCGATTCGGCTGATCCGCTAGAATCTGTTATAGTGTCGGTCTTCGGGGCGTAGCGCAGCCTGGTAGCGCATCTGCTTTGGGAGCAGAGGGTCGTGAGTTCGAATCCCACCGCCCCGACCAATATAAACGGGTCTTAGGTAAATACCTAAGACCCGTTTTCTATTGCAGCGAGACTAATCAGGAGGTTTCTCCGGCAAGACCAGCCTGGGCCTTCCCATAAGCTTGTCTTACGCATTTTTGAGCTAAGGCATAGGCAACAATTAGATGCCTCGGTTGGGTGCGCAAAAAGCGCAACAGACCTTTTGGGGCTCAAAATAGATGGCTGACGTCGGTCTTGGTTTACTTCTCGGCCACATTCACAGCTAGGGCGATGATATCGCTCTCTACCTCAAGTCACTTTATCTGCATCCCAAGGAGTCTAGCGATGAGATCCAAAATCGAGATGCACCTTGAGTCACATAACGAGGCGCTATGTTAATAGTGATGTACTACTTTTTTATAAAAAGATGTACTAGGTAAAATTGTATAAATATTTGATTTATATATATTAATTATAATTAAATCAATCAGATTTCATTTTGAAAATTTCGACACCAACGCTTTTGCAATCCGGATATACATCGGGCTTTTCCGTCGAGACTCTAGTTGCGAAGACAAATGGATGCGCCAGCATTCTTGTCGCAATTTCATCACAAAGTGTTTCCTGCAGCTGGATGTGTCCGACCGCGATAATATCGGCAATGGTCTGACGCATGAAGTCGTAATCCACCACCTCGTGGAGCTCATCCGCCTGCGGCGTGTTTTGCGTCAAGGGTACGTACAAATCGACGTTCACAATAACGCGTTGTTCGCCCTTTTTTTCGAAGTCGTGCACACCAATATTCATATTGACTTCAAAATTACTTAGGAATAGGCGTCGACAGTGCTGGAGGCTTGGGTGCTGCGCAGAGGTTGGGATCATGGAGGGGGTCAAGAAGTCAGGAACATGACATCACGTTCCGAGGGTTTAAGGTGTTGGCCGCCATCCACAAAGAGGGTCGTCCCTGTAACTGCATGTGCACGGGCAAGATAGACCACGGCCTGAGCAATATCCTCGGGTGTAGAAGACTTGCCAAGGGGTGTTTGACGGTGTGCGGCCTGGAAGCCTTGCTCGGTCTGGTCGCCTGATACGAGCGTGAGGCCCGGTGCCAGGCCGACGACTCTAAGTTGTGGGGCAAGCGCTTGCGCTAACAGGCGCGTGGCCTCCTGCAAAGACGCTTTTGATAAGGTGTAAGACAGAAAGTCGGGATTCGGATTGGCGAGCTTTTGATCCAGGATGTTGATGATGACGCCAGGCGTTGTTTGAGTGTGTGTCGCAGCGCAGCGGGCTTTGTGCAAATCCGTTGCGAGGGCAATGGGCGCTGCTGCATTGACTTGCATGTGTGCCTGCAGAGTGGCACTCTTGAATGTGTGAGCATCATCGTATTCAAACATCGATGCATTGTTGACTAGGCAGTCTGGTAACCCGATTTCGGAGTTGCATCGACCTATCAGCGTGGCAACTTGATCGGGGTCACTTAAGTCAGCTTGTAAGGCGCAGGCGTTGCGACCCAAGGCCTTGATTTCCATCATGAGCAGAGCGGCCTCATCGTGCGCGTGACCGTAATGCACTACGATATCCCAGCCCGCGTGCGCAAGGCCGAGCGCAATATGTCTACCCAGGCGCTTTGCGGCGCCTGTAACAAGTGCGATAGGTGCAGTCTGGTTCATCACTGAGATATTAACTTGCTACGCCCCGTCCGTCAGAATAGACCTTACGTCTAAGCGAGTAGGGGGCTTTGCGTAAGAGAGTGTCGGCTTGCCAGATCGTAGGCATGCCCTACCTGCAGGACTGAGAAGTCGGTTTGTGCGGGGCCAATGATCTGTATCCCAGCTGGTAAACCAGCCGCGCCAAAGCCTGCGGGAGCACCGAGCGTCGGTAGCCCTGTCATGGTGACAGGAATCACCGACTGCATCCATCGGTGGTAGGTGTCCATGGGCTTGTCAGCGAGGTCTTTGGGCCAATGTAGCTCAGCCTCAAACGGAAAAATTTGCGTTGTCGGCATCACTAGAAAATCAAACTGTTCAAACAGTCGGACTAACTCCTGATACCAAGCGGAACGGACTTTTGCGGCGTCAAAGACTTCAGTAGCGGTCAGAGCAAGACCTCGCTCGATTTCCCAAATGGCCTCTGGCTTGAGTTGACTTCGTCGAGCGGTGTCATGGTAGTGCTGTGCATGCCCACCGGCAAACGTGAAGCTGCGCAGCGTGATCCAGGCGCGCCATAGTTGCTCAAAGTCGAAGCGTGGTTGGGCCACATCAACCGAGCATCCGATCGTTTTGAAGTGTTCGAGCGAGCGCTGCGTCAGCGCCAACAACTCCGGGTCCATGGGCAAATGCCCCCCAAGATCGCCAAGCCAGCCGATGCGTACGCCGCGCATGTCACGCTCTAGGGGTTGAGCAAAGAGGCGCGGATCATCTTGTCGGCGGGTGAGCGGTAGTCGCGGATCAAAACCGGCTTGTACGCCCAGAAGCATTGCAAGATCTGGCACATTGCGGGCCATCGGGCCGGTGACACTAAATTGTTGAAAAAATACTTCGTCGCCAGGTCCGTGCGGAACACATCCCACAGAAGGTCTAAAGCCAAAGACGTTGTTGAACGCCGCAGGGACGCGCAACGAACCCATCATGTCCGATCCGTCCGCGACAGGTAGCATGCGCAGGGCCAAGGCGACACCAGCGCCGCCACTACTCCCACCCGCTGAGTGTGCCGGATTAAAGGCATTGCGGGTAGTGCCATAGACACGGTTATAGGTGTGTGCACCAAGACCGAATTCTGGAGAGTTTGTGCGGCCAATAAAGATCGCACCGCTTGCGCGAACACGCGCATTTGCCGCGGAATCCACTTTAGTGACTTGACCGGCAAAAATCGGGGAACCATTGGTCGTCACCAAGCCAGCCAAGGGGGCGATATCCTTTGGGGCCTGTGGGATACCGTGCAGTGGGCCTAGGCTCTGCTTGCGTGCAAGTTGTTCGTCTCGCTCTTTCGCCTGTGCTTGGAGGGACTCTCTCTCAGGCATGGCTACGATGGCATTGACGACCGGATTCAAGCGATCGATTTGCGTTAGGTAGGCGTTGAGTACTTCGGTACACGACACATCCCTGCGATGAATGGCGGCTGACAAATCAACAGCATCCATCGCAACGATATCTGATGTGTTTGTAGACTTGGATGTGTGCGATGGGATGTTCATGTTGGCCTCATCAGGTCGAGCGAGTTGATTTAAAGCGACGGCGGACGCAGTCGGCTAGTGATATCGGCTGCCCAAAACAGTGCGGCAAGCAGCACGGCTGCGCCGACTTGGGCGATCAAAACGATATCGTACGACTGGTCGATTGCCCACAGCCAAGCGGCGACGACAGGGCCTACCGCACGCGCCACGATGGTGGGAATCGTAATCAGTCCGTTGAGTGCGCCATAGGCGTGTTTGCTCAACATTTCAGGAACGACTTGCGCGCGTACGATGGTGAAGACGCCGTTCACGAGCCCGTACGCGGCAAAGACAATCGCGATCAACATGAAGCCAGGAGACTCTGGAATGAAGGCAGCGAAGATGAAGGGGAATAGGCTCAACATGATCGAGCCCAGCGTGCGCATGGATACGCGAGTTGCGAAACGACTGATGATGATCCGACCTAGAACTTGGGCAGGTCCAATAATCGATAGCGCAAAAACGACCTCTCCCGTGGGGATCTGCTTATCAAGCAGCATGGGGTACATATGGTAAGTGAAAATGGAAAAGATCATTGAATAGACTGTGAGCGAAATCAAGAGCAACCAAAACACTGAATTTCGCAAGGCTGCGTGAACAATCAACTTATCTCGTGCAATGTTTTCTGCTTTTGTTTCGGAGCGTGAGGCATGTACCGCATCTCGCTCGGGCTTAACCCAGTGCCAGTAGCCGGCAGCACAGGCTAAGTTGACGGCAGCGAGCACCCATAAAGATTCCCGCCAACCCCATACATCCATTAAGAACTGCTCGAGGGGGATAAAAACCGTACTCGCGAATCCAGCCCACAAGGTAATTGTTGTAATGCCAGCACGCGAATGCTGTGGGCCCACTCGTCGTGCTAACACGGCAAAGGCAGACTCATACAGGATCGCAGCTTGCAGCGAACCCATGGCAGCTGCAATGACATAGAACACAAATAAGCTGCTAACCGTTGACCAAGCGATAAACAGCAGCGCCGCAATGATCGAGCAAAAGCAAAGCACATGCCGACCAAAGCCTCGATCGATCGCTACTCCTACAGGATAAGCAAGTGCTGCGGCAAGTAACAGACCAACTGTCAGTGCGCCGTACACATCCGATTTAGACCAGCCCAGCTCTTGCTGCATCGCGAGTACGATCAGCGGGAACGCATAATAGATTGTGCCGTAGGAGCAGATTTGAGCGATTCCGAGGAATCGCGCCAAACCAAGTGCCCCTTTAGCGGGCGAGTTCGAGTGCTGTGGCACTGTATCGCCTTGGGTTGTCATGTGAGTCTCACTAAGCCATCGACGGCGATAACTTTTTTCGCTTGAACGAATAGTGGATTAATTTCAGCTTCGAGGACATTAACTTCCCGCACGCACGCCAGCCGAGAAAAGTCCGCGATAGTTTGTGCGAGCACGTCGCAATCTGCTGTGGGTAGGCCACGGAAGCCACGCACTAGTTGTGTGATGCGCACTTCTTTGATCATCTCGTGCGCTTGCGCGATTGAAACGGGTGCAATGCGCAGCGAGAAGTCCGGAGAGATCTCTGCCGTAATTCCGCCGGCGCCGAGTAGAACAGTTGGCCCGACTAGCGGATCGTTGCGATACCCGAGAATTAGTTCCAGAAGCTTAGGCTCCATTGCTTGGATCAATACGCCATCGATCTTTGCGTTCGGAGCGTGCTGAGCGACGTTGTTTCTAATAGCGGCTGCACTTGCCTGCAATTCTTCCTGATTATGCACACCGACTTTGACGCCACCTACTTCTGTTTTATGGGGGATATCTCGAGAAGATATTTTGACGACAACGGGGTAGGGCACTGCGTGACTCAAATTGTCGAGCGGTACGCGTTGAGCTTGCGCTGTGTTGAGCCCAAGCGTTGCGAAGAGCTGTCCGGATTCATACTCAGTCAGGAGCCCGGTGCGCGGCAGCGTTGCGGGCCACGGGGTAGTTTGCAGGTCTGGCGGGGCTTGCGTTTGCGCCTCGAAAAAGACCGATAGCGCATCCGCACACGACTCCGGCGTGCGAAAGGCTGCAATCCCTGCTTGTTTTAGAAGAGCCAACGATGCGTTTGCCTCAGGCGCCAGAAAAACTGCAAGCGCTTTGGTCAGCGGCTTATCCGCTTGAACCAAGGGTTTGACAGCTAGTTCAGGATGAAACTGTGCCGATGAACCGACAACGCTGAGTACGGCATCGCAACAGTCGGTTTGTAAGAGCTGTTCGAGCAGATCTTTGTATTGCGCGCTGGTCGCGGCCAAGGTGAGATCAATGATCGGCGTTTCACGAATCTTCATTCCACGTGTGGCCATGTGCGCGATAAATGCCGGTGGAGGCGGCACTGCGATCATTCCATTCAAGCCTAAATTATCGACCACGGTGGCGGCCCCACCGCCTGTTGTCGTGATGACGGCCACGCGCGCAGGCGTTGGATGCGGATGGGTGTTGCCGCGGTAGCGTTGCGCCAGGGGAGCGAGTTCAAATAACGTCTCGAGATGACGTACACGCATGACGCCATGGGCACGCAAAAAAGCGTCTACAGCAACGTCGTTGCCTGCCAACGCACCGGTGTGGGATTGAGCAAGTGCGTCGCCTTGCTCAGAGCGGCCGATTTTGTAGGCGATGACCGGCTTGCCATTAGCCCGTGCACGCTCGAGCGCAGCAGCTAGGGTCGGTGCGTCGCGCAAGGTTTCCAAAAACAACAAAATAACCTTCGTGTCTGCATCGTCTACCAGGGCGTCGATGATTTCGCCCACTGTGACATCACTTTCATTTCCAACAGAAACAGACTTTGCAAAACCGAAGCCTCGCGCGGCTGCACGCGCGATCAGTGATCCCATCATGGAGCCACTTTGCGAAACGAGACTGAGTTCGCCACCAAGCAAGGTTTCGGCCTCGAAGGCGGCATTCACCGACAGGATTAGACCGCTTTGTAAATTGGCTAAGCCGATACTGTTGGGCCCAATAATGCGGACCCCAAGCTCTTTTGCGCGGGCAATCAACTTGTTTTGCTCGACCATGCCCTCTGGTCCAGTTTCGCCAAAGCCATCGGAGTAAATAGTGATAACTTTCGCGCCTGCCTTGGCGCAGCTCTCAATCAGCGGGTAGACCAGCTCGCTCGCAACCATGATGAAGGCGTGATCAATTGGGCCTGGAAGCTCAGAGAGATCTGCATAGGCCTTCTCGCCCATGATTTCAGACTGGGTGCGATTAATCGGGTAGATCTGGCCAGCGAAGCCATGTTTGCGCATGAAGCGCATGGGGCGAGCCGTATTTTTCTGCAGGTTACCAGAGGCGCCCACAAGTGCCACGGCGCGGGGAGAGAAGAGTGCCTGTTTGAAGTCGAGGGAATTTGAAGCGGTTTTCATTGTGTTGAAGCGGGTGTCGGAACGGGTAGGTAACAAA
>CAMCWG010000055.1 GCA_945882005.1 Bordetella parapertussis | reverse complement strand
GGCGTCTTGGGCTTGGTGAGAGCAATGACCTCTGCAACGGTCTTGGGGGCAAAACCAGGGTTCGCCACCAACACATTCGGCACACGCTGCAGCAACAT
Source organism: Bordetella parapertussis (assembly GCA_945882005.1). Classification (GTDB taxonomy): domain Bacteria; phylum Pseudomonadota; class Gammaproteobacteria; order Burkholderiales; family Burkholderiaceae_B; genus Zwartia; species Zwartia parapertussis_C. The sequence continues at coordinate 12,730 of CAMCWG010000055.1, read as the reverse complement.
CACTGACGAAAAATCTTTCAGCGTATCGAATTGCATTGAACCGCGCAGCGCAGGATTCTGCACATGGTTAGCCGCATCGAGCATGATCGTGTAACCATCTGCAGGCGCCTTTGCCACAAACGCAGCGCCGATCATGCCACCCGCGCCACCGCGATTGTCCACCACCACATTCTGTCCGAGCTCTTTGGCAAGCTCTGGCGCGACGAGGCGTGCAACGCGGTCAGCCGTTCCGCCTGGTGGATACGTCACGACTAGCGTGATGGGACGCTCCGGATACGCAGCTTGCACCGCAGTCACAGCACAGAACCCTAAAGCTCCCAAAATTGTTTTTAGCGTTTTATGCGACATCATGTGTCTCCATGAAAAAATATTTGATTGGTGCTACTTTAAACCATTGCGTCATCCACACAGTGAAGTAAAGGAAGAATCATCATGGAATTGCTGCAAGGCATCAATAGTCGGCAGAGTATCAGAGGGTTTCAATCAACACCCGTACCCGAGGCCTTACTTCGAGAAGTTCTCCATGCTGCCGGACGCAGCCCATCGTACAAAAATACCCAACCGTGGGAAATAGCGATTGTGTCTGGCGCAAAACGCGATGCGCTCAGCAAAATTCTGTTTGACCTCGCAAGCACAGGAACACGTCCCGATTACGATATCCCCGACCCACCAACCTGGCCCGAAGCGCTTGACTTCCGAGCAAAAGATCATGGGACACGTCGCTTCAATGCCTTAGGTATCGGGCGAGACGATGCCACCTTGCGCAATCAGTTGCGCCTGAGGAACTTTGAGTTTTTTGGAGCCCCGGTAGCCGTCTTCTTTTTTATGGATGACTCACTGACGCCTTGGTCTACCCTGGACATGGGTTTATTTTTGCAGACCTTCACTCTTGCCGCGCATGGCGCAGGTCTTGGCACCTGCATGCAAGCGTCGGTGTCTGGTTATCCGAACGCTATTCGAAACTTCTTGGGTGTTCTCTCGACAAAACGCCTCATCGTCAGCATGTCACTGGGCTACCCCGACATGCAAGCGCCTCTCAATAGTTACAAGAGCACGCGTATGGACGTCGATGCCTTCACAACCTGGCACAAGTAATCACGCCGCAAACTTTCTAAATGGAAGTAATCGAAAATAGCGAGCCGAAGCCTGGCTGCTGGTTTGCAATCGCATTCTTTCTTAAGGCATACCAAACCATCGCCTGGTTGCTGGTAATTACCGGGCGTCCAACGAGCGTTTCGATCTCTTCAATGACCTCGGCGGAACGCACTGCAGTGCAGCTTATAAAGTAAGCATCTGCATCTTCGCGCAGATGCTTTCGAGCGAGTTCAACCCAGATCTGCGGCGAGAGCTTTGCCATCTCGGCATTCGTGTTGACGCCTAGCCCGACCTCTTCAAGCACCTCAAAACCATGGTGCTGCAAAAAAGCGACTTCTCGGGCATTAACAGAGTCGATGTATGGCGTGAGCAACACAATTTTCTTCGCGTTCAAAGCGCGCAACGCAGTCAAAATCGCTTCAGAAGTTGATATAGCTGGTAAGCCGCTTGCCTTGGCAATACGAGCTTCAATGTCCTCACCCATACTGGGACTGAAGGTGCTGACAGCGGTGCAGTGAAACACCACCGCATCGACTTGTGCATCAGACAACAACTTGGCGCCGGACTCGACATGCCGGCTCATTTCAAGTAACTCAGGCTCCGAGCTGCCTCTGAGTTCAAGGCGGGTCATGTACGCCACGACCCCCTCTGGCAACATCGCATGGATCTGTGGCTCAGCGATCACATTACCTGACGGTACGATCACACCGAGCCGCAAACGGGAGCCATAATCAATCACTTGGCGTATTCCTTGCGCAGCATCTGCGCTGCTTGCACCATGGACTTTAACTTACCGTCCGCAACCTCGCGTGGCAAGTACTTCATTCCACAATCTGGAGCGAGAATAACTTGCTCAGGCTTGATGTGCTTGAGTGCACGTCGAATACGCATGGCAACTAGCTCTGCAGGTTCGACTTTCATATCACTCAAGTCGAGACAACCGACCATCACCTGCTTGTCACCCAGAGTTTCAAGAATTTTGCAGTCTAGGCTCGATTGCGCGGTCTCGATGGACACCTGATTACAGGAACACTGTGCCAGCTCGGGTAAGAAATCATAGCCGGAGGGACGCGCGTGGATGACGGCCGCATAGCCAAAGCATATGTGCACAGCTGTTTGACCCTTGATTCCTTCCAACGCACGATTCAAGGCATTGATGCCGTACTGACGCGCTTTTTCGGGGCGTGCCTGCATGTAGGGCTCATCAATCTGCACAACATCTGCACCGTTGGCAAACAAATCTTTAATTTCTTCGTTTAGCGCAATGGCATAATCCATCGCCGCCTCTTCCTCAGACGCGTAAAAGTCATTTTGCGCCTGTTGCAACATCGTGAAGGGGCCAGGCACCGTGATCTTTACCTTTCGATCCGTATGCGCTTTTAAAAACAGAAGATCCTCGACTTCAATCGGCTTAATACGTTTAATTTTCCCAACAATACGTGGAACGGGATTGGGATGTCCAGAACGGTCTAACGCGGTTCCCGGATTATCAATATCCACGCCGGCAAGTGCCGTTGCAATTCTGTTGGAGTAGCTCTCACGGCGAATTTCACCATCCGTAATGATGTCTAAACCTGCCTGCTCTTGCGCGCGAATCGCCAAGACTGTCGCATCCTCCATGGCTTGTTGCAGATACGGTTCCTGCACACGCCACAATTCTTTCGCTCTCACGCGGGGCGGAAAGCGTCCGGCAAGCTTCTCGCGGTCAATCAGCCAATCAGGTTGCGGGTAACTTCCAACGATCGTGGTGGGGAAAAGCATTCTAGTTCTCCATAATTTTTGTGCTCAAACCTTAGCACCTTTCAGCACCCGTGCCTAGAAATACCACGCTTGAGAGCAGTACTCAAAAACCCGATTCTGCACTACCATGCTTGGGCAATCGTCCAATCCACCTGCCTACGAGCCGTCACGCCATGCTGAAGCCAAACACACTAAAAATAGCCCTGCATAACAAGCAAATCCAACTCGGCTTGTGGTGCGCTTTATCCAACTCCTACTCGACAGAGATCGTCGCAGGCTCCGGATACGACTGGCTCACGCTAGACATGGAGCACTCGCCCAACGACTTGCATAGCGTACTGACGCAGCTACAAATGCTCGGTGCATACCCACTCGAACCGGCTGTCAGACTCGTTAAGTTTGATAAGGATCTAGTCAAACAATATCTTGATATGGGTGTGCGGACACTCATTCTTCCCAATGTTGAATCCGCGGATCACGCCAAAGAAATTGTGCAAGCAACGCGTTACCCACACCAAGGCATCCGAGGTGTGGCGGGTCAACACCGGGCCAACCGCTGGGGCCGTATTGCAAACTATGCGCAAACAGCTTCCGAGCAAATCTGCGTCTTAGTGCAGATTGAATCAGCAGATGGCGTTAAATTTTTTGACAGCATCATCGCCGTCGACGGCATAGACGGCGCATTTATTGGCCCCAATGACTTGGCTGCCAGCATGGGTTTCTTGGGCCAACAGCACCATCCAGACGTTCAGCGCGCAATACAGACTTTGCCCGGCATCGCTTCCAAGCATGGCAAATCGATCGGAATCCTTGCTGCAAACGAAGCGGATGTGCAGCGCTACCTTGAGTGGGGCTACAAAATGGTAGGTTTAGGCTCAGACCAAGGATTGCTCGCCAAAGCCAGCGACACAATCCTTGGCAACTGTCGTCAGTTCGTTAAAACGCTCAAGTAGTTCAGACGTTTGAACGACTAGGACGCCGCAGGCTGAAAACTACGAGGCGTCCAGCACCACCCTATCACTCACAAGATCTGTGATTTCGTCATCACGAAACCCAAACTCTCGCAATACTTGAACAGTATGCTGACCGAGACCGGGAGCGGGCGTAGCGGGAGTGCGAGGTTGCTCAGAAAACTTCACCGGGAACCCTACCCCTTTTACCAGCCCTGCCTGTGGATGAACGGACTCAACCACCATCTCACGTGCTAACGCTTGTGGATGCGTGAGGGCTTCCTCAATGGTGTGCACTGGGCCCGCGGGGACGCCAGTCTTGTCAAATACAGTGATCCACTCTGCCGTTGTCTTTTTGCAAAGTTCGGCTTCGATCAATTGTTCGAGCACTTCACGATTGGCGAGCCTAATCGTGTTGTTCTCAAAGCGTGGGTCCGTCTTCCACTCGGGATGACCAAGCGTTTCAGCAACGCGCTCCCAGTTAGCCTGATTCGCGCCACCGATATTGAGGTAGCCATTAGCGGTCTTAAAAGCCTGATACGGAGCAGTCAAGGGATGCGCCGATCCACCGGGACCTGCTGACAACCCTGTCGCAAAAAACATGGCTGCTTGCCAATAGGTCTGTTGCATCGCGGCTTCCATCAACGAGGTGTCGACAATTTGCCCTAGCCCAGACTTACCGCGCTCGATCAGTGCTGCCAGCACGCCTACGCAAGACAAGATCCCAGCATTGATATCCGAGACAGGATTACCGGTCTTAGCTGGCGGACCACCAGGGTGACCTGTAATACTCATCAAGCCGCCAAAACCTTGCGCAATCAAATCAAAACCACCCTTGTCAGCGAACGGGCCCGTGCGTCCATAACCTGACACGACTGCATAAATCAGACCTGGGTTGACCGCCTTCAACACGTCGTAACCGACGCCAAGCTTCTCCATCGTGCCACGTCGATAGTTCTCCGTAAGAACATCTGCATGCACAACCATGCGCTTGAGTACATCCGCACCTTTCGGATTCTTCAGATCCAGACCCAAGCCCCTCTTGTTTCGATTCAAAATCAAAAACGGTGCCGAGACACCATTGATCTGTGGATCTTGATAACCGCGCGAATCGTCGCCTTTAGGCAATTTTTCTATCTTAATAACATCTGCGCCCATGTCAGCCAACATCAGGCCGCAGGTAGGACCCGCCATAATCTGAGAAAGCTCAAGCACACGAATACCTGCAAGAGGACCCGTTGGTGCGGCGGTCTTTACGTCGTTTTGACTCATTGCGTTATCGACCTACAAATTTAGGAGTCTGCTTGGCAAGAAATGATTTGTAGCCGATACGAAAATCTTCCGTATCAAAACATTCAAAGCACTCTTCCCTCTCTTTGTCAGTCAAGGGTGTAGCGTCTTTTAAACGGCGAGCAAACTGCTTGTGCCAGCGCGCAACCAACGGTGCACCCGAGGCAATGCGTTGCGCTGTTGCCAGGGCTTCGCCCGCCACTTGTTCGTCAGGAACAATACGCGATACGAGTCCGATACGAAGGGCTTCCTGTGCGTCAATGATCCGACCTTCCAACAAGAGCTCTAAGGCTTTGGACGAACCGATTAGTGAGGCGATTGGCTCCATTTCGTCATAAGCCATCACGAGGCCCAAGTTCTTGATCGGCGCGCCGAAGCGACTCGACGCACCACAGATACGAATGTCTGCAAGCGCCGCAATCTCCATGCCACCACCGACACAAATTCCATGAATCTGTGCGACGACAGGATGACGACAGCTCTTTATTTTCTTAACGGTCTGATGCATAAAGTGACCGTACTCTGTTGCCTGTGCTTTGTTCGAGCGCTGCGTCTCAAACTCACTGATGTCGTTACCGGGTGAGAACGCTTTTTCACCGGCGCCGCGCAAAATAATGCACCGTACGTCGTCCTGAGCAGATAACGCAACCATTGCATCGCCGAGCTCGCCCCAAAGCGGCTTAGTCATTGCATTCAATTTTTCTGGCCGGTTAATTGTCAGGGTAACGATATCCCCTTCACGATGCTGCAATAAGAGTTCCGACATGTCATTTTTCCGTAAATTTGTTTGAGCAATAGCTTCAGTAACTGTATCAGCTGAGCGAGGGATAATCTACATAACCCTTTGCTCCACCACCGTAAAAAGTAGCGCGGTCATAAGGCGTGAGCGCTGCACCGGTCTCTAGCCGTTTAGGCAGATCAGGATTGGAAATAAAGAACCGACCAAAAGCAACTGCATCTGCCTGACCACTTGTTATTGCTGCTTCAGCACCTGCGCCATCATAGCCACCGGCGGCAAGAATTTTCCCTGAAAAGAACGGCCTGAACAACGCGGACGCACTCGGCTGATCGTCTTTCACCTTGTCAGTCCCACCAGCCATTGTCGAACGCGGTTCGATCAAATGTAGATACGCTAGATTCAATTTGTCGAGCGCCTTGATCACACGGGTGAACAAGCCGATCGTGTTTTGATCAGACATGTCATTAAACGTGCCATAGGGTGACAGACGTACACCCATACGATCAGTCGACCACACCGTAGCGACTGCCTGCATCACTTCTAGAAGCAAACGTGCTCTGTTCTCAATCGAGCCACCATACTGATCCGTGCGCATGTTCGAGCCATCATGCAAAAACTGATCGAGCAAATAACCATTGGCGCCATGTACCTCAACGCCATCAAACCCGGCAGCTTTGGCTTGCTTGGCCGCATGCACATAGCTCGCAATCAAGGCCGGTATTTCATCGAGGGCTAAGGCGCGCGGCGTCTCATAGGGTGCGAGCTCCCACGCGGCGGTGTATACCTTGCCTTGGGGCGCAATCGCGGATGGCGCTACGGGTAAACCCTCGGAAGGATGAAGCGAGGAATGCGAAATCCGACCAACATGCCAAAGCTGGCAAACAATTGTTCCGCCAGCGGCATGCACGGCATCGGTCACTTTGCGCCACCCTGCCACCTGCGCATCTGAGTAAATGCCAGGCGTTGCGGGATATCCCTTCCCTTGGGCAGAGATTTGCGCTGCCTCCGAAATAATCAAACCGGCGCTCGCGCGCTGTGCGTAATACTGTGCTGCCAAGTCCCCAGGGACATCGTCCGCACCCGCGCGCATGCGGGTTAAGGGGGCCATTACAACTCTGTTCTTGAGAGGGAGTGCGCCGAGCGAGACGGATGATGACAGCTTCATTTGGTTCCTGTGGACGTTGTCTAGCATTAAATACAAATCACTGCATGATTCTACCCTCGGGGAAACCATTGGTCTTATTACTTGTCACGCTAGAGTGCACCCGCTATATTGCAGGGTGTTATTACTTAATATGACCGGGAAATAGCCATGACTACTTTAAAGTCACACAAATTCGGATTTAGTCCTTTGCGCCGCGCTGTGCTGAGCGTCGCGCTGACGGGGTCACTCGCCTTGGCGGGTTGGTCCACACCCTCAATGGCCCAGGTCAAAGAATTATCGGTCGCGCTGTCGACCCCGGTTACGACTGTAGACCCCCATTTTCATAACTTGACGCCGAACAATGCCATGGCGGCACATGTGTTCGAGACCCTAGTCAAAGCCGATGCAAGTCTCAAAACCTACCCAGGCCTCGCAGAGTCATGGAAAGCGATATCTGACACTGAGTGGGAGTTCAAACTACGCAAAAACGTTAAGTGGCATAACGGCGAGCCCTTCACTGCAGAGGATGTTGCCGCCACAATCAAACGCATTCCTAACGTACCCAACAGCCCCGCCTCCTTTGCGGTCTTTGTCCGTGCAATCAAAGAAGTCAAGATCGTAGACCCGCACACGATTCGCTTCACAACCGCAACAACCTATCCATTGCTGCCAACCGATATGGTGTCGGTCGCCATCGTTCCTAAAGCCATCGCAGAAGGCGCTAAGACTGAGGATTTCAACGCCGGCAAAGCAATGATCGGTACGGGTCCCTTCCGGTTTCAGGAATACGTCTCTGGTGACCGTATCATCTTGACGCGAAACAAAGACTACTACGGCGACCAACAAAGTTGGGACAAGGTCACCTTCCGCATCATTACGAGCGCACCGGCCCGCGTTGCAGCGCTACTGTCTGGCGATGTGCACATGATCGAAGGCGTTCCGACAGCGGATGCAGCAAAGTTAAAGAAGGATACTCGCATAGTTGTCTCCAACGCGGTATCGAATCGCATGATCTATCTGCATATGGATAGCAATCGAGAGAAAAACTCTCCTTTTGTGACGACAGCCGACGGCAAACCGCTCGAGGCCAATCCTTTGCGTGATGAACGTGTGCGTCGCGCGCTAAGCAAGATGATTGACCGCAACGCGATCGTGTCGCGCGTCATGGAAGGTCAAGCGATTTCGGCCGGTCAATTGCTAGACGAGTCGTTTTTCGGTACAAGCAAGAAGCTTAAACCTGATGCCTATGATCCCGCCGGTGCAAAAAAGCTGTTGGCCGAGGCCGGCTATCCCAACGGCTTTGGGCTAACGCTTCACTCGCCCAACAATCGCTACATCAATGATGGCGCAACGGCGCAGGCTGTCGCCCAGTTTTTCTCACGAAACGGTATTCCAACAAAAGTGGACACAATGCCGTCCAACATATTTTTTACACGGGCAAGTAAGTTAGAGTTCTCAATCATTCTTGCCGGCTGGGGAGCCTCATCCGGCGACACATCTTCACCGCTTCGTGCACTGCTAGCCACGCACAATCCCAAAGCAGGCTTGGGTGCTGCTAATCGTGGCCGTTTTTCTAGCCCAGAACTTGATGCGTTAATCGCCAAAGCCGTTGTGATTATTGACGACAAACAACGCGACGCCGCCCTCGCCCTCGCAAGTGAGAAGGCAATTGAGCTCATGGGCCTGATCCCCTTACACTATGAGGTCAGCACCTGGGCCACACGCAAAGGTATTCAATACACTGGGCGTGCAGACCAATACACGCTTGCGCAAGACGCAAAGCTTGCCAAATAAGTATCAACAAGCACCATGCTTACACACACCAGACAAAAGGTTTCGATCCGTGACAGCTTTTATTCTTCGTCGTCTAGCTCAATCGGTCCTCGTGCTCTTTGTCACGTCTATATTGGTGTTTGGGGGCCTGTATCTAGTTGGAGATCCAATTGAAATCCTAGTTCATCCCGAAGCGGATCAAATTGAAAAAGATCGCGCACGGGTTGCACTAGGCTTGGATAAGCCAGTCGTTGAGCAATACGTCACTTTCCTCAAGGGAGCTGTCACCGGCAACTTAGGAAAGTCGTTTGTATACGCACGACCCGCCCTAGATGTCATCTTTGAAAGAATGCCTGCTACGATGGAACTCGCGGTGCTCGCGATGTTGATTTCCGTGTTGCTCGGCATTCCTCTTGGTTTGTATGCGGGACTGCGTCCCAACTCATTCATATCCCGCGGAATCATGACAGGCTCAATCGTTGGCTTTTCTTTGCCAACATTTTGGGTGGGTCTTTTATTGATCTTGTTGTTTGCCGTGACCCTCGGCTGGCTGCCGTCGACTGGAAGAGGGCCTACCCAAGATATTTTTGGACTTCAGTTATCGATTTTTAGCCTGGAAGGTCTGAAGTATGCGTTGCTTCCGGCATTGAATCTGGCGCTCCTTAAGTTAGCCCTGATCATTCGTTTGACGCGCGCACAAACACGCGAGCAGAGTCTGCTGGATTACATCAAATTTGCGCGTGCCAAAGGTCTTAAAACATCGCGTGTTATCGGGGTGCATTTACTAAAAAACATCTTGATTCCACTAGTCACTGTTATTGGATTAGAACTCGGCTCAGTCATCGCCTATGCAATCGTCACAGAAACAATTTTTGCGTGGCCAGGCATGGGGAAGCTCGTGATTGACTCTATTTTTCAGTTAGACCGACCTATTGTGGTTGCATATCTGTTGGTTGTCGTCTGCATGTACATCATCATTAACCTCGTCGTAGACATCCTCTACTCCCTGCTCGATCCACGAGTCCGCATCTCGGAGCAACACGGATGACCGCACCCACACAAAAAATCGCAGGCGTCCAAACGCCCTTCAACCGGCTTTGCAGTCAGTTTGCGGAGAGTCCTGTAGCCATGGTCGGCTTAGTTGTGCTGATTGTGGTGATTTTTGTGGCGATTTTCGCGCCACTGATTTCGCCCCAGAATCCGTATGATCTTTCCAAGCTTGACCTGATGGATGCACGACTGGCTCCGGGTGAAGTGGGCTTGGGAGGTCAACACTATTTGCTTGGGACCGACGGACAAGGTCGTGATATGGTGTCGGCAATCTTTTACGGGCTGCGGGTATCTCTGTATGTGGGCTTAACCAGTGGAATTATCGCCCTGCTGATCGGAAGTGTTCTTGGGGTACTCGCTGCGCATCTCGGCGGGCGCTTCGAACAGTTCATCATGCGCTTGGTCGACATTCAACTTGGATTCCCTGCGATTTTGGTGGCACTCGTCCTGCTCGCTGTGCTGGGCAAAGGTGTCGATAAGATCATCATTGCACTCGTCAGCGTGCAGTGGGCCTACTACGCAAGGACCGCTCGGTCTGCCGCATTGGTTGAGAGAGGCAAGGAGTACGTTGAGGCTGCTCGATCACTAGGGCTAAAGGGTTCCCGGATTGTGCTCAGGCATTTACTGCCCAATGCAATGGCGCCCTTAATTGTTGTCGGCACAGTGCAAGTAGCACATGCTATTGCGTTAGAAGCCACCCTCTCCTTTTTAGGCTTAGGCCTACCTGCAACAGAGCCATCGTTGGGGCTTTTAATCTCGAATGGGTATGAATATCTCTTATCTGGAAAATATTGGATAAGCGTTTATCCTGGCATCGCCCTGCTCATTACGATTTTGGCAATCAACCTTGTTGGGGATCAGTTGCGTGACATCTTGAATCCGAGGCTCGCGCGATGACATCACTTCTCTCTGTTAAGAATCTAAGAACGGAATTCAACACCCGCAATGGGATACTCCCTGCCGTCGCGGATGTCTCTATTGAGCTTGAGCGTGGAAAAGTTCTTGGCCTCGTTGGTGAGTCGGGATCAGGAAAATCTGTTACCGGCTTTTCAATACTCGGGCTTGTTGATGCGCCTGGTAAAGTAGCCGGGGGAAGTATCCTCTTTGATGGTCAGGAACTGGTGGGCCGAGACGAGGAGTTCTTGAGGAAACTTCGTGGAAAGCGGATCGCCATGATTTTTCAAGATCCAATGATGACGCTTAACCCGGTGTTGAGTGTCGAAACACAGATGGTAGAAACAGTGCTTGCGCATGACTCGGTCAGCAGGGCAGTGGCCAGAGCACGCGCGGTTGAAGTACTCGGCAAAGTCGGTATTGCCTCGCCCTCAGAACGACTGGGGCAATATCCGCACCCATTCTCTGGAGGCATGCGACAACGCGTAGCCATCGCTATCGCAATGTTGCACCAACCTGACATCATCATCGCAGATGAGCCAACGACTGCGCTCGACGTAACGGTGCAAGGCCAAATCCTCTACGAAATGCAGCAGCTCGTGAGCAACTTTGGCACTGCACTGATATGGATCACACACGATCTTGCCGTCGTTGCAGGCCTGGCAGATCACATCGCCGTCATGTACGCGGGAAGAATCGTTGAATACGGTAGTGCGGAGTCCGTACTGAATGATCCGCGCCACCCTTACACGCGCGGGCTGCTCGATTCGGTCCCTGCAACCACAACACCCGGAAAACGCCTGCGTCAGATACCGGGATCAACCCCCTCGTTGACCGAACTTGGAGCATCCTGCGCGTTTGCTGCGCGATGCGCCTATGCACAATCGGCTTGCTCGGAAATGCCAGCAATGTCTAGCACCGGAAAACATCACGTCCGATGCTGGCATCCACTCGTGCCCGGGCATGTGACCGCTCAGAACGAGGCTTAACTATGACCCAATTATTAACGTTTGAACGTGTATCTAAGCGCTTTGGCCGCAAGCTCGATATCTTTGAAAAAACTGCGCGTGCACTAGGCGCGGACGTGCAAGCCCACACGGTCCATGCAGTTGATGGCGTATCTTTTTCCGTAGCAGAGGGTGAAGTCGTTGGCTTAGTAGGCGAGTCCGGTTGCGGCAAATCGACTCTTGGAAGAATCGGCTGTGGCCTGCATAGCCCAACCGAAGGAACCGTGCAGTACCGAGGCATGCCGCTCGAGACACACAGCGGCATTCGGCGACCAATTCAACTTATTTTTCAAGATCCGTTCGCATCTCTGAACCCGCGTATGCGCGTACTCGATATCGTTGGTGAAGCGCCTCGTGTCCATGGAATTGTTGAGCGCTCCGAGGTCAGTGACTATGTAGCTGACCTGCTCAAGCAGGTTGGTCTCGACCCCACTTATATGCAACGTTACCCGCATCAGTTCTCTGGCGGACAACGTGCTCGTATCGGTATCGCCCGCGCCCTCGCAGTCAAACCAGAGTTTCTGGTGTGTGATGAAGCCGTCGCTGCACTGGACGTGTCGATTCAAGCGCAAGTGCTGAACCTCTTTATGGACTTGCGTGATGATCTAGGCTTGACCTACATGTTCATCAGCCACGACCTTGGCGTGGTGCAACACCTTTCCAACCGCGTTGTTGTCATGTACCTTGGTCGCGTTGCTGAGATTGCACCGACAGAAGAACTGTTTGCAGAGCCGAATCATCCTTACACACAGGCTCTGCTGCAGGAAATTCCGCGCATTGATCGGACGCACAGAACGTTTGTACCCATCCGAGGTGAAATCCCTTCCCCACTTGCACCGCCGTCAGGTTGTCATTTTCATCCGCGCTGCCCAAGCGCAACCGCGCGCTGCGCGCAGGAAGTACCCACACTGCGCGAAATTAGTCCCGGAAGGCTGTCAGCCTGTCACTTAAACGATCCCATCGCCTAAATAATGAAACGAACACATCCAGTTGAACTGCAAGCCCCAGACTTAAGCGCCTGGGAGAACTCCAACACCGATGTCCCCTA
>CAMCWG010000054.1 GCA_945882005.1 Bordetella parapertussis | reverse complement strand
CTCACCGGAAGAGACAAAGTCAGGGCTCGAGCCAGCCGAACTATTTGAATTCTTGCGCAAACTTACGCGCTATCAGACATTGCGCGTGCGGGGCCTCATGACAATGGCGGTCCTTTCTGAAGATCAGCACGCTGTTCGCGCGTGTTTTTCTCAACTTAAACAGTTGCAAGAGCGTGCGCGCCAGGAAGCGATCGAAGGCATAGCGCTAGACCGTTTGTCGATGGGCATGAGCGGCGATTTTGAAATTGCGATTGAAGAAGGCTCAACGGAAATCCGCGTTGGCTCTGCAATATTCGGTTCGCGCGGTTAGCCTACTTTAGGACGAGCGTGCCTTGCATGACGGGGGAGTGTCCTGCAAACGTGCAGAAAAATGCATAGGTTTCACCGGACTGCAATACAGAGACGGGAAAACTGACCGAGCTGGCTTGGCCGCCACCAATGACATTGGTGTGCGCAATGACTCGCCGATCGGTCGGATCGACATATTGATTCGCGGCACCTGCTAGCATTCCGGTGCGGGCGACACCCGTCATGTCGGCTTGTTTGGCTAGCACCCAGTTGTGACCCATGGCTAGAACAGGTAAGCGACCGCTGTGCGTGAGCGTCACCGTAAAGTCCTTGCACGTACTCGGCACCTCGATGGATTGAGGGGTGTAGCGCAGGGCGTCATCACTTTGCACAACGGCGTTACATGTTTGCGCATACGCGGTGCGCGGCATATTTGCGGCAACACCCAGCAGAGCTGTTATGGCAAAAGCGTAGTGTGCGGTCATTCTAGTCATAGAGATTGAGCTAACTTTCATGGTTGCCTAGTTGTGTTTGCGACTGAGGCGGCCATCGGGGTGACGCTGAATATGTCCAGCGAGTTCAAGGTCAAGCAGCGCTTCGTGAAGTATTGCTGCTCGCATTGCTGTGCGTCTCTGCAGTGTCTCTTCTGTAATAGGATCGTAGCCGATTGCGCTCCAGATGGGGGATGAGGGGGTGGACGCACGGTGCTCGCTCGGTTCAAGGTTGGTTAGAGGGGCTTGTTGCCAGCCACCTAGCTCTTGAAGGATATCCTCTGCGCAGGTGACAAGCTTTGCGCCTTGCTGAATAAGGAAATGTGGGCCGCGGCTTAAGGGCGAATGGATCGAACCAGGAAGTGCAAAGACCTCACGTCCTAAGTCCACGGCCAGTCGCGCCGTAATGAGGGAGCCGCTTTTGAGTGCTGCTTCAATCACAAGCGTGCCGCGGGTTAAGCCTGCCACCAAACGATTACGCCGCGGGAAGTTAGCGGCGATGGGTCCGGTTCCCAAGCGGAATTCGGATAGAAGGAGTCCGCCCTCAGCCACAATTTGTGTGGCGAGACGCTGGTGCGCGCGGGGATAGATGATGTCAATACCGGTTCCGAGTACCGCGATTGTGGAGGCTGCGGCAGAACCTGCCGCGAGCGCGCCGCGGTGCGCTGCCGCGTCTATGCCGCTGGCCAGGCCACTTACGACACACCAGTCGCGCCCGGCGAGACTACGCGCAAAAGCGTGGGCATGATCGAGACCGTCTGCCGTTGGGTGTCGGGTGCCAACGATCGATATAGCCTGCGTCGTTTGCTGTTTAAGATTGCCGTGTGCATATAAGACAACGGGGGCATCCTCTGTGTGCAGCAGAGCGGCGGGGTATTCTGTTTGGTCCGGTGTCAATAGAGCATGCCCGACGGCGGTCGACCATTGCAGGGCGGCCTCGATTGCCGCCCGCAGGTCTGAGGGGGTTGGTCGGGCGAGTTGCAAGGCGCGGGTTCTTGGCACGATCGTGCTAAGTATTTCAGGTGTCGCGCAATACAAAGCGATTGGATCCGGAAATCGGCGTAAGAGCCGATTCGCCAGAATGGGACCGATACCGGGCTCGAAACTGAGCCTTAGGTAGGCGTGACGTTGTGTCGGAAGAGCGGAATCATGCATGCCCGAAAGTGTGACACGGGTCGTTGTACGGCGTGTTGGTGCCTGGGCGGGTTTGTCCAGCCTGGTTTTAGCTATCGTTCGGATTTAAAACAGCTATTAGAAAACGTGTAATTATTAAATTAAAATGAAATATCGATTAAATCTCTGCCCAAAATAAGTCAACGTATGGCACTGCTAACAATCCTGCATTATCCCGACAAGCGCTTGCATAAAATTGCCAAGCCCGTGGCTCGCGTGGATGATCGTATTCGCAAGCTTGTGGCGGATATGGCGCAAACCATGTACGAGGCCCCGGGTGTGGGGTTGGCCGCGACGCAGGTAGACGTGCATGAGCGGGTGGTTGTGATTGACGTCAGTGAAGAGAAAAACGATCTGCGTGTGCTGATTAATCCAGAGATTATCTCTGAGAGCGATGATCAGAACACGTACGAAGAGGGTTGCCTGTCGGTTCCTGGCGTCTACGATGAGGTGGATCGCCCAGCTCGTGTGCGTGTGCGTGCTTTGAACCTAGACGGCCAGGCTTACGAGTTTGACGCTGAGGGGTTGTTAGCTGTCTGTGTCCAGCACGAGATCGATCATCTTAATGGTAAAGTTTTTGTACAGCATCTTTCTATGCTCAAGCAAACGCGACTCAAGGCGCGCTTGCGCAAAGAGCAGCGTGAACTTGAGCGGGTGTAGCCAAGCGTGTTTCACCCTGAAATCCTAGGCTATATCGCGGCATTTTTAACCACAGCTGCTTTCTTCCCGCAAACAATTAAAACGATTCGTACCCGCGATACACAGTCGATTTCACTTGCGATGTATGTGATGTTTACCTCTGGTATTGCGCTCTGGCTGATGTATGGTCTGATGGTTGAGTCATGGCCACTGATTTTCGCAAATAGTATTACGTTCCTGCTGGCGCTCACAATTTTGGTGCTTAAGTTGCGCGAGCCCAAGACCACCCAGAAATAAACACCGCTGCTGCTTGGCGCTTTCCGCCGGCCCGCTGCAGCTCGAGTAAGCGCAGCACACCGTTCCCGGTTTCAATGTCAATGCCTTCGGATGAGGCCGCAAGTACGTGCGCTTCACCAAAAGGTGAAGTTCTCATTGCCTTGTCTAGCGTTTGCGCGCCCGCTGCCACTGAGGCGTTGAGAGCCTGCGCGTGCCAAATCTTTACGGGCTCCTCTATCCCTGCCAGGCGCAGGGTTGCACCAGGGACAGGGTTAAACGCACGAATGCGACGCGCGAGGGTTTGTGCATCGAGAGTGAGATCGAGTACCGCTTCGGCTTTGCCTAGTTTGGCTGCGTAGGTCACGCCTTCGGTGGGCTGCGGGCGTGCGATGAGAGCACCGCTTTCCAGTTGCTTGAGCGCATCAACAATAAGCGTTGCACCTAAGTGTGCAAGTTTATCGTGCAGTGCCGCGGCCGTGTCGGTTTCAGCGATCGTGACTGGCTCGATTAAAAGCATGTCGCCCGTATCCAAACCTTCGTCCATCTGCATGATGGTGACACCGGTTTGTGTATCACCAGCTTCAATCGCCCGCTGAATCGGTGCGGCACCGCGCCAGCGCGGCAACAGGCTCGCGTGAATGTTCAAACAGCCGCTTCGAGGGGTGTTGAGCGCCCAGGTCGGCAAAATCAAACCATAGGCGGCGACAACGAGCACATCAAGCGCTGCCTCCTGCAAGGTCGTGCGTACGAGCTCGGCGTCTTCTGGATATTTGCCGTTGAGGCGCAAGCTTCGTGGCTGTGCCACGGGGATTCTGGCTTCTACCGCCAGCTGTTTGACGGCGCTCGGGGTGAGCTTGAGCCCTCTTCCAGACGGTCGGTCTGGCTGTGTCAGCACGAGCGGCACAGTAAAGCCAGCGTCAAGAATCGCCTGTAATGCGAGACGTGAAAACTCTGGAGTGCCGGCAAACCCTACGCGCAGTGTCATGTGATCTAGCTTTAAGACTGAAGGTGCTCGGCCCACAGGTCGTACTCGTCAGAGTCCGTCACACGCACGCGTATTTTGTCTCCGGGTTTGAGTGTCGCCTGGCTGTCAACATACACGCAGCCATCGATTTCGGGGGCATCTGCGCTAGAGCGACCGACCGCGCCGTCCTCGTCCACCTCGTCAACCAAGACTTCAATTTCTTTGCCGACTTTACGAGCGAGTCGCTCGGTCGAAATCGCTTGTTGATGAGCCATGAAGCGGCCCCAGCGTTCTTGCTTAACCTCGTCAGGTACGGCACCCTCCAAGGCGTTCGCAGGCGCACCTTCGACAGGTGAGTACTGGAAGCAGCCGACGCGATCGAGTTGCGCTTGCGACATCCAATCGAGCAGGTATTGGAAATCACTTTCGGTTTCGCCAGGAAAGCCAACAATGAATGTTGAGCGCAACGTAAGGTCTGGACACTCTTCTCGCCAGCGGTGAATACGCGCAAGCGTCTTGTCTTCGAAGGCTGGTCGCTTCATCGCTTTCAGGATGCGTGGACTGGCATGCTGAAAGGGGATGTCCAGATAAGGGAGGATCTTGCCTTGCGCCATCAGTGGAATGACTTCATCCACGCTTGGGTAGGGGTAAACATAATGCAGCCTGACCCAAATATCCAGTTCCGACAGAGCTGAACACAGCTCGGTCATTCTGGTTTTTACAGGCCTGCCATTCCAGAAGCCGCTGCGGTATTTGACATCGACCCCATACGCGCTGGTGTCCTGAGAAATAACGAGTAACTCTTTAACTCCCGCCTTTGCGAGTCGTTGCGCCTCGTCGAGCACGTCGCCCACAGGACGACTCACAAGGTCGCCACGCATCGAAGGGATAATGCAAAAGCTGCAACGGTGGTTACAGCCTTCCGATATTTTCAAATAGGCGTAGTGGCGCGGCGTGAGTTTGATGCCTTGAGGCGGAACAAGATCGGTAAATGGATCGTGCGTTGCGCTTGGGGGCGCCGCCTCGTGAACGGCACGTACTACTTGTTCATATTGCTGCGGCCCGGTGACGGCCAGCACGCTCGGATGGGCCGCGCGGATGACGGATTCTTCAACGCCCATACAGCCCGTGACAATGACGCGTCCGTTTTCAGCGATCGCTTCGCCAATTGCGTCGAGAGATTCCGCTTTTGCGCTGTCGATAAAGCCGCAGGTGTTGACGACCACCACGTCGGCGTTGTCGTAGTCAGGCACGATTTGATAGCCCTCGGTACGCAGCTGCGTGAGGATGCGTTCAGAGTCTACGAGTGCCTTGGGACAGCCAAGACTGACAAAACCGACTTTTGGGGCTGACATGATGTGCCGCCTGACGAGCCAACGCCCGCATAAGAGAGAGTCGGATTTTACCTTGCGCAGACCGTCCGCAGCGGCGCGTTAAGCCCCTACAATCCAATTATGAACATCGCCGCTCCCGCTCTATCCCAATCTTTGCTCGCCGCAGCCAGCGCAATTGCTGGTGTTGAGTCCGGCCAGTCCCTGACCGAGGCACTCTCTGAGCTGCCGTCGAACGTTCGCCCCTCTGCGCAAGCCTTAAGTTTTTTTGCAATGCGTAATTGGGGTCTGGCGATGGGATTGCGTCACACCTTGGTTGAGCGAGAGCCTCCAAGTGCAACGTTAAATGCCTTGGTTGGCTTGAGTTTGCTGTTGCTCGAGACTTCAATGCGGGCTGCTGAGCAAACGCCTGAGCCGGGCACGCCGGTCTATGCGGCGCATACGTTGGTCGACCAGGCGGTTGCAGCGACCCAATTGCAGCGCTCGACCGCCTCTTTCAAGGGTTTAGTCAATGCGGTGTTGCGCCGCTTTCAGCGTGAGCGTCAGGCAGTGTTGGCGGATACGGCGGACGCACCCGAGGTGCGCTTTAATCATGCGCGCTGGTGGGTTGAGGCGCTGCGCAAAGCCTATCCGAATCAGTGGGAACGGCTCTTGGACGCGGCCAACGCGCATCCGCCCTTGACCTTACGCGTAAATATCCGAGCAAGCTCGCGTGAGGCGGTGATGGATGCCTTTGCCAAGGAGCAGATTGCTGCAAAAGCCTTCGGCGAGGCTGGCATTGTGCTGGATGTGCCGCGTCCCGTGACAACATTGCCAGGCTATGCTCAAGGCTGGTGGTCTGTGCAAGATGCGGGCGCACAGCTCGCAGCCCCATTACTCGGCGTACAGGACGGGATGCGCGTGTTGGATGCCTGTGCAGCTCCTGGTGGAAAAACCGCGCACTTGCTTGAATTGGCGGATATCGAACTAACTGCGCTTGACGTCGATCCCGCGCGGATGGCGCGTGTGGAGCAAAATCTGGAGCGCCTGCGGCTTCTGAGCCCGAAAGTTAAATTAGTTGCGGAAAGCGCTACTCGCGCGCACCTGTGGTGGGATGGCAAGTCCTTTGATGCGGTGTTGGCCGATCTACCTTGTACAGCCTCCGGCATTGTTAGCCGCCACCCAGACATCCGCTGGCTTAGACGCGAAAGCGATGTGCAGCAAACCGCCAAATTACAGCGTGAAATTCTTGATGCGCTCTGGAGCGTTGTCGCACCGGGTGGAAAATTGTTAATGGCGACCTGTTCGATATTCCCCCAAGAAGGCGAAATGCAGGCAGAATCATTCTCTAAGCGACACGTGCAAGCGCAGCGATTGCCTGCGCCCGGACAGCTTCTGCCATCCCGGCCGGATGTAGAGCACCCCGCGGGCCATGATGGATTCTTTTATGCATTGTTTACTCGCCGCAGCTAAACGCAAAATGAAATGATGGCACGCACACTACCTTGGATCTTGAGTTGGCGCCTGATGACGGTGTGTCTCCTGTGCGTTGCCTGCGTCAGCATGAATATGGCACGCGCGTCTGAGGCCCGTATCTTAACGATCGAGCCTTTGCCCCAGGACGGTCAGCTCACGATGGATTTAGATGTGGCACTGGATTTGAGCCACAGTGTACTTGAGGCAGCCGAGCATGGTGTGCCACTTTACTTTACCTACGACGTACAAATTAGCGCACCGCGGTGGTGGTGGTTTGACAAAGTGCTGGTGCAGGCCACACTGAGCCGGCGGCTAATTTACAACAACTTGACGCAGCAATGGCGCGTGGCCACAGGGGACCTGTTTCTGCCTGCTGCGACCAAAGAAGACGCGCTGCAGGTCATAAAGCAAGTGCGCGGCTGGCCGATTGCTCCCACGGACCGGTTCGAGCCCGACGTCAAATACGAGGGGAGGGTGCGCGTGCGGTTGGATACCAGCCAGATGGCGCGTCCGCTGCAGCTTGATGCGCGCAACCGGGGCGCTTGGTCAATGGCAAGTCCCTGGGCAACGTTTGATTTTTCAATCAGACCGGCGGAACCCGCAAAATGAACACGTTTTTGCGTATTGCGCTCGTTGTTGGCATCTTTAGTGCACTAGGTTTGTTTGCGCTGTTAGCGTGGTCGACGGGCAATGCGTCGCTCGTTGCGCGGTATCAAGACTTATTGCTCTGGTTAAACGGCGCCTTGGCGTTGGCATTATTCATTTGGGTTGTCGCCTTGACGATCCGCCTGATTGCCCAGTTACGGCGCGGACAGTTTGGTGCGCGTCTGACTGCCCGTTTCGCGCTGGCGTTTGCGTTGATCGGTGTTTTACCCGGAGCTTTGATCTACGGCGTATCGATCCAATTCATGGCGCGCTCAATTGAGTCTTGGTTCAATGTGCGAGTGGATACGGCGCTTGAGTCAGGCTTAGCTTTGGCGCGGTCGGCGCTGAGCTCACAGCTCGCAGAGCTCGAGGCGCGCGCCCGCGTCATGGCGCCAGCGCTAAACAACACACCAGATCCAGATATTGCGGCGACGCTTACCCGCTTGCGAGAAACCAACACCGCAATTGACGCCTTGGTGTTTAGCGGCGCGGGTCGATTGATCGCCTTTTCTACCGATAAGCTCGGATCGTTGACGCCGACCTTGCCACCTCAGAGTGTGATGAATCAGTTGCGCGTATCGCGCGGCTACTCTGCCGCTGACAGCGATGATCTAGGCGCTGCGTTGACGCAAACGGGGTTGCAGCTGCGTGTGATTGTGCCGCTGGCTTCACCTGAGCGTGTAGATGCTGCACTCGGTGTGGCGGGCGAAACACGATGGTTGCAGCTAGTGCAACCTGTATCAGAGATCATTGCACGCAATGCAAGCGAGGTACAAAAAGGGAACAGGGATTATCAAGAATTGGCGCTATCGCGCCAGAGCCTACGTAATCTTTTTGGCGTCACACTTACATTGGCCCTGCTGCTAGCCGTGTTTGCTGCGATCACGATCGCGTTGTATCTGTCTAAAAAGCTCGTCAGTCCACTGCTTGCGCTTGCCGCCGGAACCCAAGCGGTGAGCGTGGGAGATTTTCGTCCGCTCCCAGAGCCCCCTTCTAAAGATGAGGTTGGGCAATTAACGCGTTCTTTTAACGCCATGACGCGACAGCTAGGAGAGGCGCGCCGGATGGTTGAAACGAACCGAACGCAGCTTGAGCGTTCAAACGTCTACCTCGAGAGCGTGCTCTCTAATCTGTCTGCGGGCGTGCTGGTGTTTGACGAGCAGTTCCGGTTGACGACCTTTAACCACGGCGCGGAGATGATTCTTAAGGTTGATCTGCGCTCGGTGCCGGGACGACCGCTTGAAACAGTGGATGGCATGCTCGACTTTGCACGGAGAATTAGACAAGCGTTTGCAGAACACTCTGCGGTGGGGTCGGAGCGATCGCACTGGCAGGAGCAATTTGAAATCACCCTGGAAGACGCTCGGGTTGTCACCGAATCCTATACGCTAACGTTGCTGACGCGTGGCACCCAGTTAAGGGTGGACGGCAGTAATAACGGCTACATGGTTGTTTTTGACGATATAAGTGAAGTCATTTCAGCTAGCCGTAGTGTTGCGTGGGCCGAAGTTGCGCGCCGCCTCGCGCATGAAATTAAGAATCCGTTGACACCGATACAGCTGTCGGCTGAGCGATTGGCGATGAAGCTCGCGCATAAGCTGGAGCCAGCCGATGCGCAGCTTCTGGAGCGTGCCACGAACACGATTGTTAACCAAGTGGGCTCGCTCAAGCACATGGTTGATGATTTCAAAGAATACGCACGCAAGCCGGCCGTCGTTATGGTGCGTTTGGACTTCAACGCGCTTGTAGATGAGGTCTTGGGATTGTATGGGTGGGATCCGGTGGAGGGGATGGTGCGTGATGCACACCATGCGTGGCATCTAAACGTTTCACTTGAGCCTGATCTGCCCTGGGTAGTCGGCGACCCTACGCAATTGCGTCAGGTCGTACATAATTTATTGGCGAATGCGCGGGACGCTCTGGTGGATCAGCCGGAGTCGGGCGTCATCGAGGTGACTACGCAGCGGGTTGAGTCAGCACCCAGCGAAGGTCTGGAGCAGTCTGGCATTCGATTTACCGTATCCGATAACGGTCCCGGATTTAGCGCACAAATCTTACAGCGTGCTTTCGAGCCCTACATTACGACAAAAGCGCAAGGTACTGGGTTAGGCTTAGCAATTGTGCGTAAGATCATTGAGGAGCATCAAGGGCGCATTGATATTTCAAATCGCAAAGAAGGTGGGGCGCGCGTTTCAATTTTATTCACCCAGATCGCCTCCGCGGTGGACGGAAAGTCGTAAGATGACGATAATGCGCATGTGCAATAGGTGATAACAAATATATGGCAAGAATTTTAGTTGTCGACGATGAGGTCGGAATTCGCGAGTTGCTTTCCGAAATCCTCTACGACGAGGGGCATACGATCGAGCTTGCCGAGAACGCTGCGCAAGCGCGTGCGGCACGCTTGCGCATGCGACCGGATCTGGTGTTGCTGGATATCTGGATGCCTGACACAGACGGCGTGACACTCCTTAAGGAGTGGGGCTCGCAAGGCCTGCTCGATATGCCAGTCATCATGATGAGTGGACACGCGACGATTGACACCGCCGTTGAAGCTACGCGTATTGGTGCGATTGATTTTCTAGAAAAACCTATTACCTTGCAACGCTTACTCAAAACCATTTCTACTGGTCTTGCTCGGGGGCGATTGCCTGTCGTGAAGTCAGCGAGTGGTGCATTCGTGCCTGCCGTTGCACCTGCGGCTGTGCCTGTGGTCGCGGCCCAAGAGCCAGTCGAGGTGGTCGCTCCTGTGGCGAGCGAGGTCGCCGCAGTTCCGACCGATCCAAGTTTGCTGGGCGACATCTCTCTTGAGTTGCCATTGCGAGAGGCCCGGGATGCGTTTGAGCGAGTGTATTTTGAGTATCACCTTGCTCGCGAAAATCACAGCATGACGCGGGTGTCTGATAAGACGGGTCTCGAGCGCACCCACCTTTACCGCAAACTTAAACAGTTAGGGATCGAATCACGCAAGCGTGGCAGTTGAGCGCCCGCCTGCCCGCGGCGCGCTTGTTTAGCCCGCTTGTTTAGGCGGATGGGTTAAGCCGGCCACACGCTCATCTTCGAGCGCACGCCTTACCTGAATCAAATGCGCCCCCACTGCAACGGCGATTTCCGCGGGCGTGCGGCTGCCGATCTGCAAACCCACAGGACCATGCAGGCGAGCGATGTCTTGCTCGGTTAAATCAAAATCTAGTAAGCGTTGACGACGTTTGGCCTGGTTGCGGGAAGAACCGAGCGCACCCACATAAAACGCTTTTGACTTAAGCGCCTCAAGCAGCGCCATATCGTCGAGTTTTGGGTCGTGGGTGATGGCTACGATCGCGGTGCGCGCATCAGTTTGTATTTCTAGCACCGCATCATCCGGCATGCCGGGCTGTAGAGAAACCCCGGGCATGTTCCAGTCGGCAGTGAATTCCTCGCGCGGATCACACACAATCACCTGAAACTCCAGCATGGTCGCGATTTGGGCAAGTGCCTGGGCGGTCTGGTTAGCACCAATAATCAACAAGCGCCAATGTGGGCCGTATACAAAGTGGCAGCCATCTTCTTTAACTTCAGTCAGTTGACCAGGGCGCGCATTAGTTAAGGTAGATACGCCGGATGTTAGGTCGAGCCAGCGCCCGATGAGTTGTTGCGTTTGTGTGACCTCGATGACGCGATCTATCCAGTCGCCCAGGTTGAGTGGCTCGATCACGAGGCGCAAGGTGCCGCCACAAGGCAGGCCAAAGCGCGCGGCTTCTTCTTGCGACACCCCATAGCGCGCCCACTCCGGCTTGGTGGGCAACTGTCCCGCTTGGGCCCGTGCGATCAGATCATCTTCAATACAGCCCCCTGAAACGGAACCTACGACACGCCCATCTTTGCGTACCGCCAACATAGCCCCCGCCTGCCGTGGCGCGGATCCCCACGTCTGGACAACGGTCGCGAGGTGCACGGTGTGACCTTCGCGGAGCCAATCGAGGGCGGCTTGCAAGACTTCGGTATCGAGAGAGTTCATGCTGAATATTCGTTAGGGGAGGGGGTTGGCACACTAAGCGCCGGCACAATCGACATCCTGTCAGTATACTGACCCACTTTTACAGCGTCGAGACAGAGAGCAACGCCATGGACCCACTATTTATTGTCGCACTTGTTATTCTAGGCTGTGTCACGGGCTTTGCTGCTGGATTGCTGGGAATTGGTGGTGGAATGCTGCTCGTCCCATTTTTAACGTTGTTGCTGACATGGCAAAAGCTTTCCCCCGAGCTCATTGTGCATACCGCAATCGCGACATCAATGGCTTCGATTTTGTTCACCTCTGTTTCGAGTGTGCGCGCGCACAACAGTAAAGGTGCGGTTCGGTGGGATTTGGTCTTGGCCCTAACGCCAGGCATTCTTGTTGGTGGACTCATTTCTGGCGGTGCGATCTTTGCGGCACTTAAGACGGGTTGGTTGGCTTTGTTTTTTGCAATCTTCGTTGGTTATTCCGCACTACAGATGCTTCTTGATAAAAAACCGAAATCGGCCAGGCAGATGCCAGGGCGCGCCGGGTCTGTTGCCGCTGGTGGAACGATTGGATTTGTGTCTGGTTTAGTGGGCGCTGGTGGCGGGTTTATCTCCGTTCCATTTTTGCTCTGGTGCAATGTCCCTTTACATCAGGCGGTTGGAACTTCCGCCGCGTTAGGTTTCCCCATCGCGCTTGCGAACACAATTGGGTACGTATGGTCCGGTTGGGGTAAAGAGGGCCTACCACCAGAAATGATTGGCTACATCTATTGGCCCGCGCTGTTAGTGCTGGGTTCGGTCAGCGTATTGTTGGCACCGATTGGTGCCAAAGCCGCGCACAATCTGCCAGTTAAAACACTTAAGCGTATTTTTGCGTTCCTGCTGTTTGGCCTAGCGACGTATATGAGTGTGAAAGCCTATCAGTCATTCTTTGGCTGATTTGCGACCGATCGCGCTTACGCTGATCCGGGTTTCACCGTTGGGCGTGCGGCGCAAGGCGCTACGCCAAGCATGGCCATACGCCACCTCGATCGTTAAGTGAAGGCGTCCGTCCGGTTGGCGTTGTACTTCGAGGGCCTGTAGAAGGCGGCTCCGCCAGCCTCGACCCACCAGGCCTGCGTGGCGTCCGATTGCTGCGTTACCACCTAGAGCCTTCACGTCCGCCAGTAGTTTTTCTGGTGTCTCGTAGGTCAGCGTCAACACTTCTTGGTCCATGACTGGATCTGAAAAGCCCTTTTCGACCAATAAATCTCCGAAGTCATGCATGTCGACAAAGTCGGGTGTGCGCGTCTGCAACTTCGCCTCATGCAGTGCGGAGCGCAACTCTTGCAGTGTTGCAGGACCAAAGCAGGAAAAGAACACCAGACCGTTTGGCCGTAATACTCTGCCCCACTCCTGGAGCACATCATGGGGTGCTGGATGCCAGTGCAAGCTTAGGTTGGACCACACGAGGTCGAGTGATTCTGGGGGGAGCGTGGTCTGAGCGAGATCGCCATGCATCCACTGAGCAGGTGCTTTACGCCCCAGCAGTTTGCATAGCCAGTTCGGCATGCGCCTCGGCCAAAGCTTGCGCGCGTGCTGTTGCGCTTTTGCGAGCAA